>CALFDH010000016.1 GCA_937950405.1 uncultured Meiothermus sp. | reverse complement strand
GGGGGGGGGGTATTGGAAGGACGCCAAATGGTGATTGCTATAGCGAAAGCGCGCCTAAAAAATATCGATTGTTGGCCGGGACAACCGTTTGAGGAAGTTCGAAGTACTAACCGGGAGAGATGATGGACGGAGTTCCGGGGCGCGAGCTGGCCGGGGTGGCGGGCTGGCTGTATGTGCACTATCAGAAGTTCATCAGCCCCACCCCTTTTAGCCTGGATGCCTCCATCAAGTATCTGATTGCGGCTGTGGCGGGCGGGGTGGGGAGCATTCCGGGGGTGATTCTGGGCTCGGGGCTGGTGACGGGCCTCGAGGAAGTCCTCAAGGGCCTCCTGCCGCGCATTTTTGGCCGTACCGGCAACTACGAGATTATTGCCTACGGCCTGATTCTGGTACTGATTCTGATGTTTGCCCCTAAGGGCCTCTGGCCTTTCATCGAACGCTACCTGCCCAAAGCCCGGCCACAAAACCCCACCGGCCAGGGCCTGCCGACCCGGCTGGCCGCGGGCCAGGCGGGTGAGGTGGTGCTCGAGGTGCGCAACCTCACCAAGCAGTTTGGCGGTTTGCTGGCGGTGAACGGCATGAACTTCCAGCTTCACCGAGGCGAGATTCTGGCCCTGATTGGCCCTAACGGGGCGGGCAAGTCCACCTGCTTTAACATGATTACCTCGGTCTTCCCCCCAACCAAAGGCGAGGTGCGCTTCAAAGGGCAGGTCATCTCCGGGCGGATGCCCTACGAGGTACACCAGCTCGGCATTGCCCGCACCTTCCAGCACCCCCATCTGTTTCCCGAGATGACGGTACTGGAAAACGCTGCCCTGGGCACCTACGCCCGCACCCGGCGGGGCATGGCGGCCTCGATGTTTGGGCTCAGCCAGGCCGAGGAACAGGCCGCCCTGGCAGAGGCCTACCGGGCCCTCGAGCGGGTGGGGCTGGCCCAGATTGCCCACCAAAAAGCCGATGGCCTGGCCATTGGGCAGTTGCGCCTGCTGGAAATTGCCCGCGCCCTGGCCTCGGGGCCCGAGGTGCTGCTTCTGGACGAACCCGCCGCCGGGCTCCGGGCCGGCGAGAAGCGCCAGTTTGCCGCCCTGATTCGCCGGCTGGTGAACGAAGGGGTCACGGTGCTGCTGGTGGACCACGACATGGATCTGGTGATGGGCCTGGTAGACCGCGTAGTCGTGATGCATTACGGGGAAAAGCTGGCCGAAGGCACCCCCGCCGAGGTACAGCGCAATCCCAGGGTCATCGAGGCCTACCTGGGGGAGGCGGCGTGATAGGGCGCAGGGCAAAGGAGCAAAGATGAGCGTACTGGAAGTGCAAAACCTTACCGTGCGCTACGGGGCCGTGGAGGCCGTTCGCAACCTGTCGCTCTCGGTGGGGGCGGGCGAAGCCATCACGCTCATTGGCCCCAACGGGGCGGGCAAGAGCAGCACCCTGAAGGGGATCGTGGGGATGGTAAACACCAGCGGCGCGGTGCGCTACCAGGGGCAGGCCATGAGCCGCCGTAGCCCGGAGGAGCTGGCTACCGCGGGCCTGGTGATGGTGCCGGAAAAGCGCGAGTTGTTTGCCTCTATGAAGGTGGAGGACAACCTGCTGCTGGGAGCCTTTACCCGATACCAGCGACGCGAAAAAGGTATCCGCGAGGATCTCGAGCGCATCTATTCCCTCTTTCCGCGCCTGCGCGAACGCCGCAAGCAGCTTGCGGGCACCATGTCCGGGGGGGAGCAGCAGATGCTGGCCATCGGGCGGGCCCTAATGGCCCGGCCCAAACTGCTGCTGCTGGACGAGCCCAGCCTGGGGCTGGCTCCGCTGATCGTGCAGGAGATTTTTCACATCCTGGGCGAACTCAAGAGCCAGGGCGTGCCCATTCTGGTGGTGGAGCAGAACGCCCGCATGGCCCTCAAGCTGGCCGACAGGGGGTATGTGCTCGAGGCCGGTGAGCTGGTCATGGAAGGCCGGGGGCAGGATTTGCTGCACGACCCCCGGGTGATTGA
The DNA here is from genome assembly GCA_937950405.1 of uncultured Meiothermus sp. Lineage (GTDB taxonomy): Bacteria > Deinococcota > Deinococci > Deinococcales > Thermaceae > Meiothermus. The sequence continues at coordinate 13,202 of CALFDH010000016.1, read as the reverse complement.
AAGCTACCTGGGCATTCGCACCAAAACCGAAGCCTGAACATGACCACCACCGACCCCTACATGCAGTTGCTGGGCCTACAAACCCTGCGGGTTGAAGCCGGAAAAGCCGTGGTAGCCGCCCGTGTGCGGCCCGAGCACCTTAACATTCATGGCTCCTGCCACGGCGGTTTTCTGTACAGCCTGGCCGATGCCGCCTTTGCACTGGCCTCCAACGCCCACGGCACGCCCGCCGTGGCCCTTTCAACCCAGATGCAGTATTTCAAGGCAGTCAGGGCAGGAGACCAGCTCGAGGCCCACGCCAGCGAAGAAAACCTGGGCCGCCGCACCGCCACCTACCGCATCGAGATCCAGCGCGGGGGCCAGGTGGTGGCCTTATTTGTGGGAACCGTCTACCGGTTAGATGCTTCGGCTTGAAGCCCTCGCAGGGGCAAGGAGAGGAGTTTTGCAATAAATGTATGGAAGAAGCGCTGATAATTGACGCCGTTCGCACGCCCGTAGGCAAGCACGGGGGCGTTCTGTCATCGGTGCGGCCCGACGACCTGGGAGCCATTCCCCTGAAGGCCCTGCTGGAGCGCACCGGCATCCCCGGTAGCGATGTGGAAGATGTGTACATGGGCTGCGCCAACCAGGCCGGCGAGGACAACCGCAATGTGGCCCGCATGTCGTTGCTGCTGGCGGGCCTGCCCATCGAGGTGGGGGGCACCACCATCAACCGGCTGTGCGGCAGCGGGCTCGACGCTGTGGCGAGCGCAGCCCGGGCCCTGATGCTGGGCGAGGGCCAGGTGTACATCGGCGCGGGGGTCGAGAGTATGAGCCGGGCCCCCTGGGTGATGCCCAAGGCCGAGCGGGGTTTTGCTACCGGCAACGTCACCATGTACGACACCACCCTGGGCTGGCGGCTGGTGAATCCTCAGATGAAAGCCCTATACGGCACCGAGGCCATGGGCGAGACCGCCGAGAACCTGGCCGAGCAGTATCGGATTCCCCGCGAGGCCCAGGATAAGTTTGCCCTGCGCTCCCACCAAAAAGCCCTCCGCGCACAAGAAAGTGGGGTGCTGCAAAGCCAGATGGTGCCGGTAGAGGTCAGGGATCGCAAAGGCAACCCCACGCTCATCCAGACCGACGAGGGGCCCCGGGCCGACACCAGCCTCGAGGCCCTCGCCAAGCTCAAGCCGGTCTTTCGGCAGGGCGGCAGCGTAACCGCTGGCAACTCTTCCTCGCTCAACGACGGCGCTGCGGCGGTGCTCCTGACCACCCGGAACTACGCCAACACGCACGGGCTGAAGCCCATGGCCAGGGTTCGGGCCATGGCGGTGGCAGGGGTGGAGCCGCGCATTATGGGGATTGGGCCGGTGCCCGCGACCGAGAAAGCCCTGAAGCGGGCCGGGCTCACCCTGAAGGACATCGGCCTGATTGAGCTGAACGAGGCCTTTGCGGCCCAGAGCCTGGCCGTGCTGCAGGAGTGGGGCCTCGAGGCCGAGGATGAACGGCTCAACGTGAACGGAGGGGCCATTGCCATCGGGCACCCCCTGGGTGCCTCGGGAGCCCGCATCCTGACCCATCTGGTGCACGAGATGCAGCGTCGCAAGGTGCAGTTCGGCCTGGCCACCATGTGCATTGGGGTGGGCCAGGGAATCGCGATGGTGATTGAAAGCCTGTAACCGATACCGGATGCAAAAGCGATAAGCTATGGACAATCGGCGGGTGAAACCATGAGAGTCCTCGAGCAGTTCAACCTAAACGGCAAAACCGCCCTGGTGACCGGGGGCTCGAGGGGCCTGGGTCTGGAGATTGCCGCAGGCTTGCGCGAAGCCGGGGCCCGGGTGGCCCTTCTGGCCCGGCGCGAAAGCTTTTTTGAGGAGGCCCTGCGGCTCATTCCCGATGCCGTTCCCATTGTGGGCAACGTGCAGGATGAAGGGAGCCTCGAGGCCGCCTTTGCCCGCACCGGGCCGGTGGACATCCTGGTCAACGCCGCCGGAGTCACCTGGGGCCAGGACGCGCTGGAAGTACCGGTGGAGAAAATCCGCGAGGTGCTGGACATCAACATCACGGGGGCTTTTCTGGCCTCGAGGATTGCCGCCCGCAACATGAAAGCCCGTGGCTACGGCAAAATTCTCAACATCGCCTCGGTGGCCGGACTGGCCGGTAGCCCCGCCGAAGTCATGGACGCCGCCGCCTACTCGGCCTCCAAGGGGGCGCTCATTGCCCTCACCCGCGACCTGGCCGTCAAGTGGGGGCCTTTGGGCATCCGGGTCAACGCCCTGGCCCCCGGCTTCTTCCCAACCCGCATGACCGAAAAACTGCTGGCCCGCACCGAGCAACTCGTGCGCGAGCGCACCCCGCTGGGCCGCATTGGCAAAACCGGCGAGCTGGCTGCCGCCGCCCTGTACCTGTGCAGCCCGGCCTCGGACTATGTGACCGGGCAGGTGCTGGCGGTGGATGGGGGGATGACCGCCCTATGAGCGAAGCCTTCCCCCTGCCCGAGGGCCATGGCCTGATCCGCCGGGCCAACCGCGCCGACGTGCCCGAGATTGTCCGGCTACTGGCCGACGACCCCCTGGGTCAGACTCGAGAAGCCTTCACCCACCCCCTACCCGAAAGCTACTACCGGGCCTTCGAGGCCCTCGAGGCCGATCCCAACCAGTTTTTGGCGGTGGTGGAGCAGGAGGGCCGCATTGTGGGCACCTTTCAGCTCAGCCTCATACCGGGTATGTCCCGCCAGGGTGCCTGGCGCGCGCAGCTCGAGGCCGTGCGGATTGACCATGCCCAGCGCAACCAGGGCCTGGGCCGGGTGGCGATGGAGTGGATCATCGAGTACGCCCGTGCCCGTGGCTGCGCCCTGCTTCAGCTCACCACCGACAAAACCCGCAAAGACGCCCACCGCTTTTATCAACGCCTGGGTTTCATCTCCAGTCACGAGGGGATGAAACTCAAGTTATAAGAGGTGCCTATGCCCATGTTTCAACCCGAACTCGAGACCCTCCCCCGCCCCAAGCTGACCGCTCTGCAAAGTGAACGCCTGCGCGAGCAAGTGGCCTACGTGTACGAGCGGGTGCCCTTCTACAAGCAAGCCTTCGACGAACGGGGGCTCAAGCCCAGCGACATTCGGGGTATCGAGGACCTGCACAGGCTGCCCTTCACCAAAAAGAAAGACCTGCGCGATACCTACCCCTTTGGCCTGTTTGCCGTGCCCCGCCACGAGCTGGCCCGCATCCATGCCTCCTCCGGCACCACTGGCAAGCCCACCGTGGTGGGCTATACCCGGGGCGACCTCGAGGTCTTTGCCGAGGTGGTCGCCCGCTCCCTGGCTGCTGCCGGTGGGCGGCCCGGCATGATGCTGCACAACGCCTATGGCTACGGTCTTTTTACCGGCGGGCTGGGCTTGCATGGCGGGGCCGAAAAACTGGGGATGATTGTGGTGCCCATCTCGGGCGGCATGACCGACCGGCAGATCATGTTGATCCAGGACTTCAAGCCCGAGATGATCTCCTGCACCCCCTCCTATGCCCAGACGCTGGCCGAAGAGTTTAAGAACCGAGGGGTCAGCCCGGAGGAAATTAGCCTCAAGTACGCCATTCTAGGCGCCGAGCCCTGGACCGAGGCCATCCGCCAGAGCGTGGATGCGGGGCTGGGGGTTCAGGCCACCAACATCTATGGCCTCTCGGAGATTATCGGCCCCGGCGTAGCCAACGAAGACGTTACCGAGCGTGAGGGGCTTTCATACATCTGGGAAGACCACTTCTACCCCGAAGTCGTAGACCCCGAGACCGGCGACCCTCTGCCCGAGGGCGAGGTGGGCGTGCTGATTCTCACCACCCTAACCAAAAAGGCTCTGCCCATCCTGCGCTACTGGACGGGCGACCTTACCTACCTAACGCGTGAGCCCGGCGCCTCCGGGCGTACCCACGCCCGCATGGCCCAGATTCGGGGCCGCACCGACGACATGCTGATTGTGCGCGGGGTGAACGTCTACCCCACCCAGATCGAGGCGGTGCTGAAGGAGATTCACGAGGTGGCCCCGCACTACCAGATTGTGCTTACCCGCGAGGGAACGATGGACGAGGTCGAGCTGAAGCTCGAGGTCTCCGAACCCTTCTTCCGGGAAATCGGTCAGAAGATTCTCTCCGACGAAGTAATCGAGGCCGATCACCGGCTGCACACCCTGCGCGAAAAGGTCGCCAAAAAAATCAAGGACAACGTAGGCGTCTCGGTGCGTGTCTCGCTTATCAACCCCGGCAGCGCCCCCCGCAGCGAGGGCGGCAAGCTCAAGCGGGTGGCGGACTTGCGTAAAATAAGCTAAAAGCCTATAGCGGATGGCCCTGAACCAAGCACACAAGCCATCCGCTATTTGCTATCGGCAGCCATATGAAACCCATCCCTCCCGGCTACCAGGCCAGCTTCGAGACGGTCGTTACCGACGAGATGACCGTGGACTTCGAACACCCCGACGACCCCCAGCTCGGCAAACTGCACCCGGTCTATGCCACCTACTGGATGGCCAAGCACATGGAGCTGGCGGGCCGCAAAATCATCCTGCCCTTCATGGAAGAGGGCGACGAGGGCATCGGCTCCAAGGTGAGCGTGGATCACCAGGCCTCGGCCCTACCGGGCATGAAGGTACGTATTGTGGCCGAACACCTCCGCACCGAAGGCAACCGTGTTCATGCCAGGTGCACCGCCTGGAACGAGCTGGGCGACCAGATTGGCGAGGGCTACACCGAGCAGGTAATCTTGCCCAGGGCCAAACTCCTGCGGATTTTCGAAAAACTCCAGGAGCGCTGGCGGGCCCATCAAAACCCCTCTGATACCAAATCCATATGAACCTGCTGCCTTCTCTCCTGGGCAGAAGAAGGTGCCGACACCCCACCAGTGCTTTTACGAATAGACCGCTCTTCACACATTTTGAGCCATCCGACCTTCAAGAAAGCTTTGTCCTGGGCAGAACCGTAGCTGCCGGGAAACTCGAGACCCAAGCACCTGTGGGCCGGGCCTGGCCCACGCTTGGGTGCGTAACAGGCGTCTGCCAGGGAATGGCTTAGGCCATAGCCACAACGTGGCTAACCTGGCCCAGACACAACGCAGACAAGCGTGCTTCACCGGGGTGAGGCACGTCTGCTTGTCCCTTCTGGTTTTCGTGGGCGGCCACGTCGGTGAAGGGCGCGATAGGCCGGGGCATTATCAGAACCAGAAGTTCACCTGGGCCGCTCAACCGCGGCACTGCCCCCACCCCGGCGTGCAGGTTCCGCCGCAGCCGCCACGGAGCCATCGGGGTTGAAAGCAATGGCGGTCAGAGCGCCAATCTCCGCTGTGGGGGCCCAACGGTGACCCAGCGCCGCCAGGGCCTGGGCCTCCGGGCTTCGTTCGAAACCTCCGTCCACCCCTGTGGTCTGAAGGTTCCGCTGGCTCAGACGGGGAGCAGCCAGGGCCTGGTCAATGGGCATCCCAAAGTCAAGCACATTGACGAGTGTCTGTAGCACCGTGGTGATAATGGTAGCCCCACCGGGCGAGCCGAGCGCCAGTATTGGCTTCCCATCACGGAAAACCAGGGTTGGGCTCATGCTGCTGCGGGGGCGTTTGAAAGCCTCGGGGCTGTTGGGATGAGGCAGGGTCACATCAAAGTCGGTAAGTTCGTTGTTGAGCAGGAAACCGTACCCTGGCACAACCATGGCATTACCGCCAGTGGATTCGATGGTAAAGGTGTAGGAGACTATGTTGCCTTCCTTATCACTCACCGTGAGGTGGGTGGTGGACTCCCCTTCCCAGCGCTCTCTTTGCGTTTGAGGCCGCAGGGGAACGGAGGGGTCTTGTTGGAAGGGGTACGGATCGCCGGCCCGCACCGCGCCATCTGCAGCCCGCTCGCTGATGGCCTTGCGACGCTCTTCAGCGTATTTCTTAGAGAGCAACCCCGATAGCGGTGCATCTACAAACTCGGGATCGCCCATGTAGGCGTTGCGGTCGGCAAAGGCCAGCCGGGAAGCCTCGAGGTACAGATGCAAAGCCCGCTCCCGTGGGAGGGCTTTCAGGTCGTAGCCCTCGAGCAGATTCAGAGCCAGGGCAATGGTAGGGCCTCCGCTACTCGACAGCCCCATGCCATAGATCGTGTAGCCCCGGTAGCTGCTCACGGTAGGCTGGCGAACCCGCACCTCGTAGTTAGCCAGGTCGGCCAGGGTCATGCGGCCTGGTCGAATGTTGGCCGTCACGCCTGGGGCGACGGGGGGATTGTTCACGGTATTGACAACGCCCTGCGCAACAGGGCCGGTATAGAAAGCCCGGCTACCCCCTGAGGCCAGCAAGAGGTAGGTGCGGGCCAGGTCGGGGTTGCGGAAGGTGGAGCCGACGGGGGGCACGTTTCCATCCGGCAGAAAGAGCGATCGCGTCGAGGTGAAGTAGCGGAAACGCTCGAGGTTGGCCTGGGTCTGCGCCGCGAAGGTGGCATCTACCGTAAACCCTTGATTGGCCACCCGGATGGCCGGTTGCAAAACCCGGCCCAGGCTCAGGGTGCCGTAGCGGGCCAGGGCCTCTTCCCACCCTTTGACCGTACCCGGCACCCCTACCGATAGTCCGCTATTGACCCGTTCGGCAAACGGAATCGGCTGGCCGTTGGGACCCAAAAAGACCGAAGGCGAGAAGGAGGCCGGGGCCACCTCGCGGTGATCCACGGTCACCACTCGCTTTTCTTTGGCCAGGTAAATCACCATAAACCCCCCACCCCCAATCCCGCAGGAGTAGGGTTCGGTCACGCCCAGCACGGCTGCGGCAGCCACTGCCGCATCCACCGCGTTACCGCCCTGGGCCAGAATCTCCATGGCCGCACGGGTAGCCAGTGCGTCCACCGTCGCGGCCGCGCCGCCCGTACCGGTAGCCGTAGGCTGGGCCAGGGCCGCGGTTAATAAAACCATCGCTGCTGCTGCATATTTTTTCATGACGCTTGTTATATTGAGTAAGCCCAGTATAGAACTGTGGCATGGACTATGAAGCGCCTTCCCCTGTTTCCTTTGCCCGAGACGGTGGTGTTTCCGGGGTTAATGATTCCGCTCTACATTTTCGAGGAGCGCTACAAACAGATGGTGCGCGACCTGCTGGCCCAAAACGAAGACCAGCGCCGTTTTGTGATTACCCTGGCTACCGAGACCGGTATCCGGGAGGTGGGGGGATATGTGGACTTGCTGGCCGCCTCGGAAAACCCCGATGGCACCTTCAACATTGTGTGCCGGGGGGGTGAGCGCTGCCGGGTGGAGGGGGTAGGGGTCTTCGAGAAAAACCTCTACCAGACCACGCTGGACATCCCCTTTCCATTGGAGCGCACCGCCCGCAGCGAGGAGATTGTGGCCGCCTGGGACGCAATGGAGGCTTTTCGGGGCTATGTGGCCGGGGTGGCCGACCCGCAGGCCCTGGAAGAGGCCATTGCCAACCTGCCCGACGACCCTTTGTACCAGGCTTCGTTTTTGTGCGTGAACCTGCGGGTTCCGGCCCTGGATCGGCAAGCGCTGCTGGAAGCCCCTTCGCTGGTAGCGAGGCTCGAGCTCACCCAGACCCTTATGCGGCAGGGTTCTCTATCGGGCAGCTCTGCCGAGGCCTGATACTACACCACCCGACGCCGTAACTGGGCAACCCCCAGGCTCAACATCAGGAACATCCCGGCCAGCAGGGCCAGGTAGGCGGTGGCCTCATCCCGACGAATACGCCACATCATCTGTCGGGTCAGGTTACGGTAGGCCTCTTTGAGTTTGCTGGCCGAGTCCACGAAGAAGTACTCGCCGTCCCCCACCCGGGCAATCTGCTTGAGCGCCTCCTCGTCGAACTGTGCAGCCAGCGCATACTGCTCGGGCAGCCCCGGCACCGGGCCGTCGGAGGTGCGGCCAATGCCGATGGCATGTACCCGAATCTGCAACCGGGCGGCCTCCTGGGCCGCCTCCACCGGGTCAACCCCCGCCAGGCTGCGGCCATCGGTGAGCAGGATGATGGTGGCCAGGCTCTTGGGATCCGGGGCCTCGGCGCGTTCGGACAGGGGGGGCAGGGCCGTGATGCTCTCCAGAATGGCGTCGCCAATGGCGGTGCCCAGGTTCAGGTCCAGGAAGTCTACCGCTTCCAACAAGCGCGCCCGGTCGGTGGTGAGGGGTACTACCAGTTGAGCATCGCGGGAAAAGGTCACCAGGGCCACCCGCATCCCTTCCGGCAACTCGCGGATAAAGGTTCGCAGCGCGGCTCGGGCGGCCTCGAACCGACTGGGCTGCACATCGGTAGCCTGCATCGAGCGGCTGATGTCCACCGCCAGCACCACCGCGGCCCTGGGGTCGGCCTGCAACACCGGCAGGGTGGGGCGGGCCAGGGCCAGAACCGCTGCCACGAGCGCCAGCAAATAGAGCCCGGCGGGGAGGTGCTGCCGCCAGTTTTGGGCCCGCCTCGAGGCCCGCGCCAACAGGGCCACGTCCGGGTGCAGCACCACCGACTCCGCAGGCGGACGCAAAGCCCGGCGATAATGCCAGATGAAAAATGGTATCAGGAGCAACAAACCCAAAGCCCACGGCCAGATAAACACCATTCAAACCACCTGCCGCCTCAAAGCCGACCCACCGATCCTAAAGCCCAGCAGCAGCGCTGCCAACAAGCTCAGGATACCGCTAACCTCGAGGGTCTGGAGCCGCCACCCCAGCACCCGGCCCAGGTCGGCATGGGCATCGTTCAGATCGCTGGCGGAGAAAATGGGGTAGTAGCGGCCTCCGGTGCGGTCGGCCACTTTTTTGAGCATTTCCTCGTCAAAGTTGTGACCGTGCGTACCGACCCCAATCGCATGGACCTTGATACCCCGCCGCAGGGCTTCATCGGCAATTTTCAGGGGGTCGTTGCCGGATACATCGTGCCCGTGGGAAAAGAGCACAATCACCCCAGGGCTCACCCCCTCGGGCGGGTTTTCGGGCAGGGCCTCGAGGGCGGCCTGCAAGCCGTAGGTGAAGGAAAAGCCACCACCCAGGTCGAAGCTGTCTATGGCCTGGCGAAAGGCGTTGCGGTCGGTGGTGGGGGGCAACAGCAGGGTCCCATAGCCAGAGAAGGTAGCCACCCCCACCCGAACCTGAGCAGGCAGTTTATCCACCAGCGCTTTGGCGGCCAGCTGTGTAGCGGCCATGCGGTTGGGGGCAATATCGGTCTGCCGCATGGACCAGCCGTTCTCGATGGCCAGGATCACCCCCGCCAGGTTCTCGGGCATCATCAAGCGCATGGTGGGGCGGGCCGTGGCGATGAGGGCTGCCGCCAGTGCCAGAAAGAAGCCAATGGCAGGCAGATAGTGCCACGGGCTTCTGGGAGCCAGACCACCCATCTGCCCGACCCCCGGATACCACACATGGCCACTGGAGGGACCGCGCAGCAGCCGCAGGTACATCACCCCCAGCACCACCAGCCCCAGCAGGGTCAGCAGGTTCCAGGGCGCCAGAAAACCCATCGGCCCTCCTAAGGTACCCGGCGCTGCCAGCGCAGGCTCAGACCCGCCGCCAGAATCATCAGCAGGGCCGCCAGCGCCGAGAGCAGCGAGGAGATTTCGGTCTTAGTGCCCTCCCAGCGAATCACCGTGCCCAGCTCTTTGGCAATCGCCCGCAGCGCCTCCTCGGTAGGTGGAAAGGTGTTCTTCCCCCCCGTGGCCTGGGCCAGTTGCTCGAGGTTCCTGGGCTCAAAGGGAATGTAGTAGTTGCGCCCTTCGATCTGCGCCACCGTACCCCCTTGTTGCCCCATCGGAAAGGTGAAGAGCTTGACGTTATTGTCCCTGGCAAAACGGGCCGCAATCTCGAGGCTGTTGCGGGTGGGCAGCCCTGGGTTGGTGCTCACGTTGGAAGCGCCATCCGACAGGATCACCACACTCCCCGGCGGCAGGTCTTGTGGAGACGGGGCCTGCTGCGGCACCGGCAGATCAGGCACCCCCTGCAAGGGGTCGGGCTGCCCCAGGCCGGGGAGTTGCAACTCGGCGGGGGGCTTCTGGTCCTTGCGCCCGGGCAGCATCCGCACCCCGGTTACGATGGCGTTCTCGATGGAGGTGTTCTGGGCCGGCTTGAGGCGCTCGATGGCCTCCAGCAGCTTTTGCCGGTCGGTGGTGGGCATCACCAGGGCCGAGGCCGAATCGGAAAAGCTGACCAGCCCAATCTGGGTGGTGGGGGGTGCCAGCTCGATAAACTTACGGGCCGTGGCCTTGGCCGCCTCCAGGCGGCTGGGGTTGAGGTCGGCGGCCAGCATGGAACGCGAGGTATCAATGGCCAGTACGATGGCAGCCTTGTTGGTGGGCAAGGGCGGGCTGGCCACCGGACGGGCCGCCGCAAAAAGCAACAGGAACAAAGCCAGGAGTTGCAGGGCCAGGGGCCAGCGCACATGGGCTTTGGGCGGCTGACGCACCACCGTGGGCAACAAGCGGGCGTCGGCAAAGGCCTTGGCAGTGCGCTCCCGCCGACGGTTGGCCCATACCAGCAAACCCACAAACAGCGGGATTAGCAACAACAACCACAAAAAAGCAGGCCAGGTGAAGCTCATCTTCGCCCCCTTCTACGCAAGGTAAATTTCAGCAGGGGCTCCACGATTTCCTGAGCGGTAGAGAGTGAGAGCACATCTACCTGGGCAGCCCGCAGGGTGCGCTCGAGCATCGCTTCACGGGCTTGCACCAGCGCCGCGTAGGCACGGCGTACCCTGGGGTCGCTGGTATCAATCCAGATCTCTTCGCCGCTCTCCGGGTCGCGCATCCGCAGCTCGCCTGCCCTGGGCAACTCTTTTTCGGCAGGGTCGAAGATGCGCACCGCCACCACATCGTGCCGGTAGGCCAGCCGGCGCAGTCCCTGCGCCCAGAGGGGCTCCTGCTCGGGTTGGGGGTTCAGGAAGTCGGAGACCACAAAGAGCAGGGCCCTGCGCTTAAGGGTTTTGGCAATGTGCTCGAGGGCTTGCTCCAGGGAAGCGTGCGGCGCACGGAATGGTGCAGCTTGCCCCTGACCGAGCGCCAGCAAGCCATACAGCTCGTGCAAAATTCGCAGGGCCTGCCTGCGGCCCGTGCCCGGAGGCACTATCCGCATCCCCGTTTCGGAGAAGCCAATGACCCCCACCTTATCCCCGTGACGGGCCACAATGGCCGCCGCCGTGCCCACAAACTCCAGCGCCTCTTCCAGCTTGAGCACCCGCCGGGTGCCAAACCGCATCGAGGCCGACAGATCCACCACCAGCCAGACCGTCACTTCCTTCTCTTCGCGGTACTGCCGGATGTGAATTTTGCCGGTGCGGGCGGTCACGTTCCAGTCAATGCGCCGCACTTCGTCGCCAGGCTGGTACTCCCGCACCTCGGCCAGGTCCAGGCTGGGACCATAGAAAAAGCCGGTGTAATCGCCAAACAAAAAACCGTCCAGACGCTTCAAAACCTTGAACTCGAGCTTCCGCAATAGCTCTGCCGGTAGCTCGCGTGGAGGGGGCATGGCCTCTTTGGGCTCTGGCCTCAAAGTCACCTCAATTTTATTTTTGCTGGGTCGTCGAAAGAGCATAGGCCACCACAGTTTTATGTTGCCCTAGGCCGACGGGTTTTCGCTAACCGTTGGGCGGGTATCGCGGTAGGGGTCGCCGATGTGCACCTTGGGCAGAGGGGTAGCGGCAATAATCTTCTGTACCACATCCTCGAGTTTCACCTCGTCGGCCAGGGCCTCGTAGGAAAGGATCACCCGGTGACGCAAGACCTCAGGGGCCAGGTCGCGCACGTCCTCGGGCAGGGCGTACTCGCGGCCCCGCACAATGGCCAGGGCTTTGGCGCCCAGAATCAGGTTCACGCTGGCGCGGGGGCTTCCGCCAAAGCTGATGTACTTCTTGAGGTTCGAGAGGCCCACCTCGCCGGGGTCGCGGGTCGCGCGGGCCAGCCGCACCGCATACTCGGTTACGGCCTGGTGAACGTGCACCTGGTCGGCCATGGCCTGCAAGTAACGCAGATCGTCGCCGGTGAGCACCTCGGCCACCCGCTCGAACTTGCTGGAAACCCGGTCTACCACGGTCATCTCCTCGTAGAAGGCGGGGTAGTCAATCCAGACCTTGAACATGAAGCGGTCTACCTGGGCTTCGGGGAGGAAGTAGGTGCCTTCCGACTCGATGGGGTTCTGGGTGGCCAGCACCAGGAAGGGGTCGGGCAGTTTGAAGGTCTGGTGGCCAATGGTAACCTGGCGCTCCTGCATGGCCTCCAGCAGGGCAGATTGAATCTTGGCGGGGGCCCGGTTAATTTCATCGGCCAGAATCAGGTTGGCAAAAATCGGGCCCAGCTCCACCTCGAAGTTGGCTTCTTTGGGGTTGTAGATACGGGTCCCCACCAGGTCGGCAGGCACCAGATCGGGGGTGAACTGGATGCGCTTGAAACTGGCCCCAATCGCCTCGGCCATGGTTTTGATGGCCAGGGTTTTGGCCAGTCCCGGCACCCCCTCAATCAGGATGTGGCCCCGTGCCAGGAGCGCCACCACCATACGCTCGAGCATCAAGTCTTGCCCGACAATCACCTTCTTGACTTCCAGTAAAAGGGTGCGCAACTTGGCAGCGGCATCCATCACGGCTTGGGGCTCGAGGGAGGGTTTGGGAGCTTCACTCATAAGAACCTCTTCTGGTAGCTAACTTGATTTATGCTTACGACGTTGGCAAACACCGCAGGTTGGCAGGGACTTGGGCTAGCCATGAGCCTGTACCTTCAAATGGTCTGGTCCGGATTACTGTCGGGCGGTGTGGGAGCTGGTGCGGGCTGGGGGGACGAGGGCGGGCTCGGCAATGAGGGTGTGCCCGGCTCGAGCGGGATAAGTTCGGGAGAACCTCCAGGCATCCCCGGCCCCGGCAGGGGGCCGCCAGGCCCGGGCATTTGTTGTCCGGGCAGTTCAAAGCGGAACAACTGGCCATCCTGATAAATCAGGATGGGGCACTCCTCGCCCTGACCCTGTCCCGGTTGGGGCTGGCCCGGCCCTTGCCCTGGGCCCTGGCCCGGCCCCGGCTGAAGCGGAATTAACTCGCGGGGGTCAGGTGCGGGCAGGAGTTGCTGCTGCTGGTCAAACTGAACCGCTTGTAGCCTGGCCCCCCGCTGGGCCTGAAAAACCTCCCCCTGTTGTGGCTGCACTGACAGGCGGCCTGCCACAAACCCCGTACCTAACAAAACCATCACGGCCAGGCCCAACCCGAGGGGTTTGAGCAGCCGACCCATCCTGACCTGTTCCATGATTTACTTT
>CALFDH010000015.1 GCA_937950405.1 uncultured Meiothermus sp. | reverse complement strand
TTTGGTGAAGTATCTTTTTGAATCCGGTATTACCATAGCGGTTCAGGCGGTGTATGTGCTGTCGGTGCAGACGGTAGGCACCTGGCGCGATGCGTTGCTGGTGATTTCGGTCATGCTAATGCTTGCGTGGTATGGCATGCTGGGCCTGACCAAAGCCATGACCCACTATGCTTCCACAAGCGTCCAGGGCTCTTCAGGGCTTGTCCGGCTCTTCCAGCGCCTTCAGCTTACAGGTCACCGGGCGTTCGCCTTTGTGGCTCTATTGCTGATGGGCCTGGGCGCCCTCTTTGGGCTGGCCGACCCCACCCTGGCCCTCACCCTAACCCTGCCGTTTCTGGCAGCTCTATTTTGCACCTTATGGCTACCGCACTGGGTACGCAAATGGGCCTGACCCCATCCCCCTACCGCCGGGCCGGGCGCACCCAAAATAGCGCTATCGAGATGAGCAAAAAAGCAATCCCCGCCTGAAGCGGAATGGGAAAGCTGGGCATGTACTCGACGTTGCAGGGAATCGGGCCCTTGCAAACATTGGGCGCCACCCCCGGAACCCATAGCTCCAGGAGGTGATAGCTGCTCCAGAACAGCCCCAGAAGCGATAGCGTGAGGGCATAGGGCTTGATGCCAGCGTCGTTGCGCCAGGTTGCAATGCCCAGCAGGAACACCAGCGGATACATGGCGATACGCTGGTACCAGCACAGGGTGCAGGGGATGAAGTTGCGTACCTCAGAGTAATAAAGGCTGCCGAGCGTCGCTACCAGCGCGACCAGCCAGGCAAACGCCAGCAGAAGCGCATTGCGATCCAAAGTGGAGGGAGAGGAGGTCTGCACCTGCTTATTCTAATACCAATTCTGCGCGTGAGCGGCGCTAAACGCGCCCCTCACTTGCCGCGCCAGGGGGCGCGTCTGTGGCTCTCTTGTATCGCTTTTGGGTCACTTCTGAGCGGATTTGGTATAAAGCGTAGCGCACCCAGCGGTTTTGTGCTTGACCCGGGAATTCGGCCTCGGTTCCGGCCAGACGTATGAAAGGCTGGGGGTGGATGCGCCCTATCAAAGCAGCGCCGACCCCATTGCCCAGCCGCCCGGGCACCACCCCCGCTAGAAGCCCCACCTCCCGGTAGACGAGGACTGCGCCTACGGCCTCGCCATACAGATAGGCCACAAAGGCCTGGCAGTGGGGGTTCTGGAGCAGCCTGCCCACCGGATGCGAGAAGGGAAACCGCCACTCGGGGGTGCGGTAGGCCTCGGTAAGGATGTGCGAGATGCTCCAGGCTTCCGACCAGGGCACCTGCTCTGTCCAGTAGGCGCGGGGGCTGGGTTGGGACTGGCAGAACTCGAAAATGGCCGAGGGCCGGTAGCCCAGGGCCAAAAGCGCAGAGGCGTCTTGGCCCTCCGGCACGGTGAAGGCAGGCGGTGCCCCAATGGCACAAAAGCGCGCCTCGAGCGCCCTTCGTGCATCCTCGGCGTAACCAAAAGCGGTGTTGGTCAGCAGCAGGGGAAAGTTCGGCTGGAGCAGGTAGGGAATGCCCGATTCCTCGCCGGAGTGCGCACCGGAGGCCAGGGGGCGGTATAGCTCGTGAAGGTTGAGGGGTGTCATACCAGATTCGGTTAGTTCGTTACCGAATGGTGACGAACTAACCCGACCGAAGGGAGTGCTCTAGGATTCAAAAAGATAGCCCCTGGGGCTTTTGGTTTGGTGAAGTATCTTTTTGAATCCGGTATCATGGGGTGCAATCAGCCCAGCAAGGCTTCAACAAACTCGCCCGCGTCGAACGGCTGCAGGTCGTCGGCTTTCTCGCCCACACCGATAAACTTGATGGGCACACCCAACTCCCGCACGATGGGCACCAATACACCCCCCTTGGCGGTGCCGTCGAGCTTGGTCACAATAACCCCGGTCAGGCTTGCAGTTTCGTTGAATTTTTTGGCCTGCTCGAGGCCGTTCTGCCCCGTAACAGCATCCAGCACCAGCCAGACCTCGGCAGGCTCGCCGGGGTCGGCCTTGGCAATGGAGCGCTTGACCTTGGCCAGCTCCTCCATCAGGTTGTGCTTGGTGTGCAGGCGGCCTGCGGTGTCTACCAGCAGCAGGTCAAGACCCCGGGCCTTGCGAGCCGAGGCCGCATCAAACGCCAGGGCAGCGGGGTCGGAGCCTTCGGGGCCCTGGATGACCGGGATGCCGAGCCGCTCACCCCACAGGCCAAGCTGGGCTCCCCCCGCCGCGCGGAAGGTATCGCCCGCGCAGAACATCACGCTCTTGCCCTTGCTTTGGTAATACTGACCCAGTTTGGCGATGGTGGTGGTCTTGCCCACCCCGTTCACCCCCACCATCAGCACAACCTTCCCCTGGGGTTCTACGGTGGACTTTTTGGCATTGGGGTTGAAGCCAGCCTTGCGGATTTTGGCCCGGAAGCGGTCGGGCTCGAGCTGCACCGTGAGGGCTTGCTTGAGGGCTTCGCGCAGGTCTTTTTTGCCCGACTGGCGCACTTCTGCCAGCACCTCCTGGGTGGCCTCGACGCCCACATCGGCAGAAATAAGGGCAAACTCGAGTTCCTCCAGCACTTCCTCGGGGCTCTGGCTCCAGGGAACCGATTTAATCAGGTTGTCACGGGTTTTGCTAAGGCCTTCCTTAAGGCGCTGAAACCAGCTCATACATCCTCAGTGTACCGCCCTGCCACGTCCCACACCCGCACGACCCGCAGACCCAAGGGCTTTGCTATCATGTCGGGGTTGTATGGTTGTGCCACCCACCCCCGACAACCTCGAGCGTGCCGCCCAGATCATCCGCAGCGGTGGCCTGGTGGCTTTTCCTACCGAGACCGTGTATGGCCTGGGGGCCAATGCCCTGGATGCGACGGCTGCGGCCAAAATCTTTGCGGCCAAAGAGCGTCCCAGCTTTGATCCCCTCATCGTTCATGTCTCGGATCGGGAGATGCTACACCAGGTGGTGCGGGAGGTTCCGGCAATGGCCGAAAAGTTGATGGCGCGCTTCTGGCCCGGCCCCCTCACGCTGGTGCTGCCTAAGTCGGAGCGGGTTCCCGGCATTGTGACCTCAGGGCTGCCGACGGTGGCGGTGCGGATGCCCGCTCACCCGGTAGCCCTCGAGCTGATACGGCGTGCAGGGGTGCCGATAGCCGCACCTAGCGCCAACCCGTTTGGCTATCTGAGCCCGACCCGGGCCGAGCACGTCGAGCGCATGCTGGGGGAGCGGGTAGACCTCATCCTGGACGGCGGAAGGACAACCTATGGCGTGGAATCCACCATCGTTTTGCTAGCAGAAAGGCCCGTCCTGCTGCGTTACGGTGCGATAACGGTTGAAGCCCTCGAGGAGGTACTGGGCTCGCACGAGTTACAGGTAGGCGAAACGCAAAAACCCCTGGTTCCCGGCCAGTTGCCCCAGCACTATGCACCGCGCACGCCCATTCGCATAGCCCCTCCAGAAAGCATTCCCCAGGAAGCCCGCAAGCAAAGCGGTTACCTGGCCTTCCGGGATGTGCCCAAGGGTTTCAAGGTGGTCAAGGTACTTTCGCCAACGGGCATCATGCTGGAAGCGGCGGCCCATTTATTTGAAGCCCTGCACCAGCTTGACCGGCTGGGTTTGGAGGCCATCTATGCCGAGCCGGTGCCCGAGGAGGGGTTGGGCCGGGCTATTATGGATCGCTTGCGGCGGGCTTCCAGCACAGGCCAGACATCCTCAGAGCCCTAGCAGAGGGCAATCGATTCAAAGTGAAAAGAAATTACTTTGTCCGGGACTGAACTAGCAGACTCCTGGTTCAAAATTTGCATTTTGGATCTCACTAAAGCTTTATATTGACGGGTAGTTAGATGTATTTGACAGAAAAATTAGGAGATTAAGTTGGAGGCGCAACCCTCGTCAAGCAACATTCTTTTTGTGCTACGCCTGCTAATCCGGGGTAAGCTGCCGGTGGAGCGGGTGGCGGGAAAGCGTTGGGGTTGGCTCGAGGACGCCATCAAGTACGCCGAATTCTCGGGTTTGGTGATTGTGGAACTGCCTGGAGGCGAGCTGGCCAGGCTGCTCTACCACCAGGGCGCGCTGGTCTATCTGGCCTGGAAAGAGCATTCCCCCAGCGAGGTGGCGGAGAAAATTCAGCAGGCCGCCCTGCAGGCTACTTTTTCGGTCTATCCGTTCGATGAAGCCCGGCAGACCCTGGCCCTGGCCGCGTTAGATGGGGTGATTGTGCGGGCTGCCGAACCCCTCAAGTCCCGCCCTTCCGAGTTGTGGAAGGAATTCCAGCGCAGGCACTTCTCGGGGGTCCTGGCCCTGGAAGACCGGGCGGTTTTGCACATCACGCTGTTTCAGGATGGGATTATCTGCATGGGGGCCGAGCCTCCGGTGGGCTTTGAACCCACCCGCCAGATTTTGATTGCCTGGACCAAGCGCATCCCTACAACGCTAAACCTGAACCTCCAACCCCTCAAGCCCTGGCCCTCGAGCAATCCGGGCCCCCGTACCCAGGCCGACCATGACGCCATCTGGAATCTGGTTCATCAGGTACTCGAGGCCCACCTGGGTTTTCAAGCAGGGCTGTTAGAAATGCGTCTTAGGCGCAAGTTATACCATCTGGAGGCCGATGAGCTGATCGAAAACCTGGCAACCTGGCTGGCTCAGAAAAAGCACCCTGGCATAGCCAGAGAACTGCATCAGCAGCTAGGCCGTGTGCAGTACCGGGCTTTTTACGAGCATTTTGAGTGACTATCGCGCACTTCACAGATGTGGCCGCCCGAACGGGCGACCACAGTCCAGGGTAGGATACAGGATTCTTAACCCTCGGTGGCACCGTCTTTGTGATGAGCGCTCTAGGCGAACTGTTCTGCTGCCAGCAAAGCCACATCAATGGCTCTTTGCACGGCCTGATCCTTGGCCTCCAGGATGGGCTGTTCGGCCCGGGTGCGCTGGGCAATAATGCCGCAGATGCACGCCGCGGCGAACCCATATACATTCCCCATCTTGAACAGGGTTCCGGCCTCCATCTCGTAGTTCAGGACCCTCAGGTTGCGATACTCTTCGGTGATGCCCTGAAGAGCACGCAACAGATGTGGATTGGCCGAAGCGGTGCGCTCTTGTCCTTCGTAAAAGGTATCTACCGAGGCGGTAATCCCCAGCACGTAGTCAACGCCCAGCCGCCTGGCAGCCTCTACCAGCGCTACCGTGAGAAAAGGGTCGGCGCTCGCAGGATACTCGAGCGGTGCAATATCGTTCGCGGCCCCCTGTCGGCACAGGGCGGCCTTGGAAATGACCACACTGCCCGGTAGCACATCGTCTTGAATGGAGCCGCTGGTGCCTACGCGAATGATGGTGCGGATACCGACCTGCACGAGCTCGTTTACTACAATGCTCAGACTGGGGGCGCCCATGCCGCTGGTAGCCGAGAGAACAGGTCGCCCGTTGGGCAAGAACCCCAGATAACTATTTAGTCCCCGGTTTTCCGAGAGGGTCCTGACCTGGCTCAGCTTGGTTCGAGCGATCAGGGTGGCGCGGTTGGGATCGCCGCTCAGGATGGCCAGGGTGGGAGGGGTGTCGCCCAAGTCTTCAGGCCCAAAGCCGATGTGGTAAAAGTCTGCCATTCGCTTATTATTGCACTCCTCCGCTGGTCCAGCCCAAGCAATTCTGTCACCAATAGACTCGATCAGAGCATAAGATTGGCATTCTTCTTTATGCTCATGGAATGGAATGCGTCATCGCTAAGGCTGGCAAGGAGAAGAAGGTACGCAATTTCTATCCAGGGCTATTCGCCGATGAACTGGAATCAATTCCAGACAGACCAGGCATAGTACGGGTGTTTTCAATCCAGAATGACTTCCTGGGCGTAGGCTATTTCGACCCCAGGAGCCGCGTGGCTCTACGGGTCTACCGCTTTGAGGATGGGCCCCTGGACAAGAAATTCTTTCTCCATCGGTTTGCGCGGGCCAAAGAAAAACGGGCCAAGCTGGGCGATTTTCACCGTCTGGTACACGCCGAGGCCGATGGGTTGCCGGGGCTGGTGGTGGATCGCTTTGGGGGGATATTGGTGGTGCAGGTGCGTAACCGAGCCATGGAGGTTCTGCGCGAAACCTGGCTACCCGCCCTGTTGGAGGTGGCAGAGCCGGCGGACATCTACGAGCGCTCCGATATGGACAGCCGCCGGCAGGAGGGGCTGCCTGAGAAGGTCGGTGTGCTGTATGGAGAAGTACCGCAGGTATTGGAAGTACTCGAGGATGGGCTGATTTTCCAGATCCCCATTGCCCTGGCGCAAAAGACCGGCTACTACCTCGATCAGCGCGAGAACCGCAGGTTGCTCGAGCAAATGATAGAGCCAGGCCAGCGCGTGCTGGACGTGTATAGCTACGTGGGGGCCTTCGCGCTGCGGGCGGCCCGCAAGGGGGCCTACGCCCTGGCGGTAGACAAAGACCTGGAGGCCCTGGGGGTACTGGATCGCACTGCCTCCCGGCTGGGGCTACGCGTAGATATTCGCCAGGGAAACGCCCCGGAAGTGTTGGAAAGCCTGGCCCGAAGCAAAACCCCACCCTTCCAGCACGTACTGCTCGACCCCCCCCACCCTGGTTAAGAAGCCCGACGAGTTACCCAGGGTCAAGCGGCTCCTGGTGGATTTGCTGCGGCCTGCTTTGCGGCTTTTGGACGTTGAGGGGTGCCTGTGGCTCTCGAGCTGCGCCTACTATCTGGGGGTGGATGAGTTGCTCGAGGTAACCCGCCGGGCCGCCGCCGATGAAGGCCGTCGCCTGCGGGTTCATGCCATCCACTACAACCCCCCCGACCACCCCTGGAGCCTGCACGTGCCGGAATCGCTCTACCTCAAGACGGTCATTTTTCAGGACGATCCGCTATAGTAAAGATGATTGCCGGTCGGCCTCGATGCGCTGGTTATTGAACATGGCCAGCACCATTCGTAGGGTCAGCAGGATGTGGTCTGCGTGGGCTGCAATGGTGCTGCCACCCTCGGTAATAAATTGACCAGCCTGAGCAGCGCTCAGGGGCTCGAGGCTGAACAAAAGCCCGTTGTACCAGCCGTAGCTCTGGTTCGTCTCGTCCCCCTCGAGGGCCATCTGAAGGCCTCTCAAAAGGGCCTGGGTCAGGCCTTCGTGGCCAGACTACTCGCGTTCTGCATATTTCATATAAAACCCGGGTTCAAAATACAAAAATTTGTTCTTGATTATGACAGAGGCAGAAAAATACCCCAACGCCTCTTTCCGATGCACTGCTCGCTTGAAAACTGCACGGACGCTTAAGCTAGTAAGGTGCAAAATAGCAACTTGCCCATCCGTGAAGACATCCACGTTTACGTGGAGGTGGTGTATGCCGAGCAACACTCGAGGCCCGGCCAGCATGTATTCGTCTATTTCATTACCCTGGAAAACCGGGGCCACGAGACCGTACAGCTATTAAGCCGCGAATGGTTCATCTACGATGGCAACGGCGAGGTGGGGCAGGTGCAGGGCGAGGGGGTGGTGGGCGAAAAACCCATCCTCGAGCCGGGGCAAAGCTACCGGTACAATAGCTTTTGCCCTATTGCCCACCCACCGGGTTCCATGCAGGGGTACTACACCTTCCAGAACACCCTGGGCGAGCTGTTTCGGGTCGAGATCCCAGCCTTTGCCCTGAGGCTTCCAGAGGTAAACCCTCGCACCCTCAACTGATGCACGGTCTATGGTCAATGCGGGCAGCCTTCGCCTTACGCGACTGCTAGGCTGGTGGGTATGAGCCCGTATCCCTGGCAGGTCAAATGGCCCCTGTTTGTGCTGTCCCCCGAGCTGCACCTCGAAGATGCCACGGGTCGTAACCTGCTGACCTTCAAGCAGAAAATTTTCACCCTGCGCGAGGCTACCTCGGTCTTTGCTGACAAAAGCAAGAAGCAGTTGCTTTACACCCTCGAGGCCGACCGGGTGATGGGTTTTGGGGCCAAGCACTTCATTAAGGATGCCACCGGGCAGCCGGTTGGCAGCTTTGAAAACGACGGTTGGAACTCGCTCTGGCGCACCCGCTATTTTGTCAAGGATGCAGAGGGGAACGCGATCTACCACGTGCAAGAAGAGAACCCCTGGATCAAGGTGATCGAGGGCATCGCGGGCATTATTGACGACATCCCTTTGATTGGATGGGTGGTGGCCGGGGCACTGCTCTACTTCCTCAACCCCACCTACCTAGTGGCCGACTCCTTCGGCCAGAACCGCTACCGCATCCGCAAGCAGCGCTCCATTTTCGAACGGCGGTTTTTACTCGAGCCCCTCGAGGCCGTGCCCGAAGAATGGGAAGCCTTTACCCAGCTGGCCGTCATGCGGCTGGTACAGCTGGAGCGCCATCGGGGTTAAGAGCGACTCGGCAGAATAGAACGCTCTCGCAAAGATGGCGCCATTGAGGGCTAAAGAATCCTGTATCCCACTGCGTTCTATTCCACACACAAGGCCTGTCGGGAGCACCATAGCCTGGCTTGAAAGACCAGTTGCCCCAAAATTGAAGTGCGTGCGACAAAATTACCCCTTTCATGTAACGCCCGCATATTGCAAGCCACCTCTCATTTTGGCATAGTCCCGAGTGATGAAATTCGGCCTATAACAGGGCAAATTCACAGAGCGGCTCATATGAGAGCTTTAACGTAACGGGCTAAAGCTCTCTTGACTTTTGTCACACCCCTGCGTTACTTATAACACCTGATGCCGATTCGTCGTCACCCCGTGCGGTACACCCTGTGGTTAGCCCGAACCGGCGCAGCCCCGCGAACCTTATCACTACCGGTGTGGATTCCGGTAATGGTGATCGCGGTGTTGCTAGCCTGGAGCGGCCTGAATATCTGGCTCTGGCAACGCACGGCTGAGATGCGCAACCTGCAAATTCAGCTCGTTAGCCTCTCAGATCAGGCCCGCAAACTTAATAATCAGCTTGCGGCTGAACGTACCCGCAACAATGCCCTGAGCCAGGATGCCCAGAGCATCCTCAAGCAGTTGCAGGTATTGGAAACCGAAATTAACACTCTGCGTGAGCGGGCCGGAATGCCCAAAATCAAGCTCGTACCCACCCGCAACGAAAGCGGGGGGCGTGGCGGCGCCTCGGTTCCGGCAGCGCTCGAGGATGTTCTCAAGTACGCCAGCCAGCAGACCGCGGCCTTTGCCCAAAAACTGAGCGAAGTCTCCCCTGCCCTCACAGAAACCCTCCAGCGGGAAGCCGCCGTGCCCTATGGCTACCCCCTTCGGGGGCAAACCCGTATCACCTCGCACTTTGGCTATCGTCGCAACCCCTTTGGCTGGGGTTTTGAGTTTCACAACGGGGTTGATTTCCCCGCCTCCTACGGCACCGCCGTGCGAGTCACAGGGGCGGGAGAGGTTATTGAGGCAGGCTGGAAAGGGCCTTTTGGTCTGGCCGTGGTGGTGGATCACGGCTATGGCTACCGCACCCTGTATGGCCACCTGTCCTCTATTTCGGTACGGGCAGGGCAAAGCCTCGAGCGCGGCGACCTGGTGGGGTTGGTGGGCTCGACAGGCCGCTCCACCGGCCCGCACCTGCACTACACGGTCTTCCGCAACGGCGACGAAGTGAATCCCACCGGGTATCTGGACTGAGCACATACGATAAAGGTCAAGGGTTTTATGATAACTATGTGCTGGGCGCAATTTTCGAGCGACTATTGGTTCGCTTATCCCCCGAGAGTTGTACAAACTTTGTAGACAGATTCCGTAGGGTATGATCTAGGGGTTGGTTTGTAAGGGCTCACTTGGAAGTGAAAAGTTTGCAGATGAAAGCAGGGGTGTAGACTATGGCGGTGCTAGGCGGAGGACGTAAACCCAACCCGGCTGCGCTCACCTATGTGAGCGAGGGCAGTGAGATCGAAGGCAACCTGAAGGCGGCGGGTAGCGCCCGCATAGATGGGAAGGTCAAGGGTTCGATCATTGTCGAGGGCGACCTCGAGGTCGGGAGCAACGCCCACATCGAAGGCGAACAGGTGAGGGCCAACAACATCATCGTGCATGGGCAGATCAACGCCCAGGTCATCGCCAGTGGCAAACTGCACATCACCAAGAGTGCACGGGTGGAGGGCGACGTGCGGGCGATGTCGCTCGATGTGGAGGCGGGCGCGGTTTTCGTGGGCCGCAGCCAGACCGGTGAACCCAGGGCTTTACCCCAGAGCACCAAGGCCGGTAATAGCTGAAAGCCGAAGGCCGAAAGCTAAGTGCTGCCAAGCTCCCTGGGCCCTCGAGCCCCGATTGCTATAAGCCTGCCGATTGCGATTGGACAGAAGTTGAGTGGGTCCTGGTCAGGAATCACCTGGGCCTGCGCCCTTTCACAGTAGGCTGGTATGGTCATGCCAAAGGCGCCTCACCCCCTTGCCTCGAGCACTAGACGGGGCTTGCGCAGTTTACTAAGCCGCTACCTCCGCGCAGTGGGCTCGCGCCTGTCGGCCTCCTGCGTCACCCTGACGGTACCGCTCTGGGTGGTGGCTATGCTGCCGGTGTTGCTGATTGCGGCGGTACTTTTTTGGTGGGATCGTAGCTCGAGCGAACGCACCCGTCTGGCTGAGCTAGAAACCCAGGCCCGCAAACTGAGTCTGGAGCTCGAGGCCGAAAAAAGCCGCAACGAAGCCTATAGCATCGAGGCGGTACAGCTTCAGCAAAGCCTCAAGGTGCTGGAGGCCGAAATCAACCGCCTGCGCGCTAAGGCCGGCTTGCCCAGGATTCGCCTGGTGCCCGAGCCCGTCCAGCCCAACCAGGCCCCCCCCAGGCCGGAAAATGCCCCCAGGGGCGCCGGCCAACCCATTGAGCTGGGCGAGTTGTTGCTCAGCTTGCGTTCGCAGGTAGGGGGTTTTGCGACGGAACTCGAGGCCACCGCCAGCGCCCTCAATAACCCCCTCCCTCCCGACCCCAGCCCTGGGCGCATTCATCGGCGCTCCCCCCCTACCCTGGCCCGTACACCCCAAACCCAGACTCCTGACCCGGCGCAATTTATGCCCACCGGCCTGCCCTTGCTGGCCGAAACCCGTCTCACCTCCACCTTCGGCTACCGCGCCAACCCCTTTGGCGGGGGGGCCTACGAGTTCCATAACGGCGCAGATTTTGCTGCCCCCGAGGGCACCCCGGTCTATACCACCGCCTCCGGTACGGTGAGCGAGATGGGCTGGAACCCCATCTTTGGGCTGATGGTACTGATTGACCACGGCAACGGACTGCACACCCTGTACGGCCACCTTTCGTTATCCTATGTTGAAAAAGGTCAGCAAGTCGAGCAAAGTCACTTGATTGGCGCCGTGGGTTCCACCGGGCGCTCCACCGGGCCGCACCTGCATTACACGGTCTATCGCTATGGGGTGGCGGTGGATCCCTTACCTTATGTGGGAATTGGAACTATTCGCTAATGTGAATAGTTAGACGGTTTTACTCCGATCTTGTACAGCTATACAACCTGGCATCGGCGCATGTTTGAAAATTACGATGCTGCCAGAGCGGTCGGAACCCGTTCCGCCTCTTTCCAGCAAGTTGCCGAAAAATGTTGGGTATGTGCCTCAACACAGTGCTTCTGTCTGTGTGATATTCACAGAACCGTCTCGATCACGTGGTTCTCCTGGATGGCCAAACCATAAACTCGACGATGCAACTGTGGACAGATTGAGACTTTACATAGATTATACAAAAATGATACAAAAGTTGTTCAGCCTACGGTTGCTTTGGTAATGACGGGTAAATACTATGAGCTATACAAGTGGCTCAAGTAAATCCTGGCCAGGCTGAAGCCATTTGGGGAGGCAACAACGATGATCGGAGCAGATACGCCCATCACCACAGGTCAATACTTGTTGGTATATAACATGCTCTCCCTGACTATAGCGGGCATGTCGGCAGCGGGCTTGTTCTTTCTGTTTGCCCGTAGCTTCATCTCCAACAAGTACCACCTGGCTATGTATTTTTCGACCCTGGTGTGCTGGATCGCGGCTTACCACTACTATCGCATCTTCCTTAGCTGGAAGGATGCCTATGTTGTTGGAACCGGAGCAGATGCAGGTAAATACTTACCCAGCGGTACGCTGTTCAACGATGCGTATCGCTATGCTGACTGGCTGCTGACCGTGCCGTTGCTCCTGGCTGAGCTGGTGCTGGTGTTGGCCCTGGCAAGGGCGGTAACCAACAACTTGATTTTCAAGTTGGTTACCGCTGCCATTTTGATGCTGGTGCTTGGCTATCCGGGTGAAATTGCCACCAATAATGGAACCCGTTGGCTGTGGGGTACGCTTTCCACCATCCCCTTCATTTACATCCTCTACGTGCTGTGGGTTGAATTGACCAAGGCCATGGATAAGCAGCCCGAACGGGTGAAGCTTTTGACAGGCAATATGCGGTTGCTGCTGTTATTCTCCTGGGGTTTTTACCCGATTGCCTACCTGCTTCCCACTCTAGGCCTGGGCGCCGCCGTCGGGATCGTAGGGCTTCAAGTCGGGTATAGCCTTGCAGATCTCCTGGCAAAACCCATCTTTGGTTTCTTGCTCTATGCAATCGCCCGCGAAAAAACCCTGGCTGACAATCCCAAGTTCGATGAGGAACGAATTACCAGCGCCGTGCGTGCATGAGGAAAACCAATCTTGTAGCTCCCCCAAGGGGGAGCTTTTTTAGTTATTGGACCTTGGTACTTTTTACTCTCTAACCCTATTGCCCGCGTCCATTATTTGAACCCCGTTCAAACAGGGGGGGTTTCGTCCGATTCTCATTCTGCGGTATAAGATAGGGCGTTATGGCCTTAGAGCGGCTTTTCCGCCGTCGCCGGGCCCAGGGCGAGGCGAGGGATATTCCCGAGCTGTGGGTCAAGTGCCCCAAGTGCGACGCGCAGATTTACAAGAAAGACCTCGAGACCAACCTGCACGTCTGCCCCAAGTGTGGGCATCACCTGCGGTTGTCTGCCGATAAGCGCATCGAGATGCTCGCGGACGCGGGCACCTTCGAGCAGATCACCGGCCTCAAACCCGCCGATCCCCTGGGCTTTGTGGACACCGAGCCCTATCCCAAGCGCCTGGAGCGCTACCAGAAAGAAGCCGGGCGCCCCGATGCTATCGTGGGCGGACGCTGTACCATTGGCGGCGTGGAGAGCGTGCTGTTGGTGATGGACTACGCTTTCGCCGGGGGCTCGATGGGCAGCGTGGTAGGCGAGGAGATTACCCGCGGCATCGAGCTGGCCGCCCAGGAAAACCGGGCGGTGGTGATCGTCTCGGTCTCGGGGGGAGCGCGCATGCAGGAAGCCGCCCTCTCGCTGATGCAGATGGCCAAAACCACCCTGGCGCTAGACCGACTCTGGGCCCAAAAACTGCCCTATGTCTCGATCCTTACCGACCCTACCACGGGCGGGGTAACGGCCAGTTTTGCGGCCATTGCCGACGTGATTCTGGCCGAACCCGGCGCCTTGATTGGCTTTGCCGGGCCGCGGGTCATCAAGCAGACCATCCGCCAGGATTTGCCCGAAGGGTTCCAGCGTTCGGAGTTTCTGCTCAAGCACGGCATGGTAGACCAGGTCGTAGACCGCCGCCAGCTCAAAGAAACGGTGGCGATGGTGCTCAAGCTACTGCACCCCAGGACGGTGAACCATGCTGGATAGGGGTCAGGGGTCAGGGGTCAGGGGCCGCACGGTTGCGCTCGACCCAGGGTGGCCGATGTCCAGCACGCCCGAAGGGGGTGTCCATGCCGCTTGAGTTTGAAAAGCCTATCGAAGAGCTCGAGGCCAAAATTGCCGAGCTCGAGGGCTTTGCCGCCAGCAGCGGCGTAGACCTCTCGGGGGAGCTACACGTCCTGCGTGAGCGTCTAGCCCAGCTCAAATCCGAAACCTTCGATAACCTCTCGCGCTGGGAGCGGGTGCAACTGGCCCGGGCCCCTGGCCGCCCCACCACCCTCGACGTTATCGGCGGCCTCATGACCGATTTTGTCGAACTATCGGGGGATCGCACCTTTGGTGAGGATGCCGCCGTGGTAGGGGGGCTGGCCCGCCTGGAGGGCACTTCCGTGGTGGTGGTAGGCCACCAAAAAGGCCGGGACACCAAGGAAAACATCAAGCGCAACTTCGCCATGCCCCACCCGGAGGGCTACCGCAAGGCCATGCGCCTGATGGATCTGGCCGACCGCTTTGGCCGGCCTTTTATCGCCTTTATCGATACCCCCGGTGCATACCCCGGCATCTCCGCAGAGGAGCGTGGCCAGGCCTGGGTGATTGCCCAGAGCATCCAGCGTATGGCCCGCCTTCGGGTGCCGGCCATTGCCATCATTCTGGGCGAAGGGGGTTCGGGGGGCGCCCTGGCCATCGGGGTGGGCAACCGCGTGCTGATTCTGGAAAACGCCTGGTACTCGGTGATCTCCCCCGAATCCTGCGCGGCCATTCTCTGGCGCGACGCAAAGGAGGCGGCCAAAGCCGCCGAAGCCCTCAAGCTCTCGGCCCCCGACCTCTTGAGCCTGGGCATCGTAGACCGAATCATCCCCGAACCCGGCGGCGGCGCCCACCGCAACCCTGCTGCTACCCTGGCCAACATCAAGCAAGCTCTCTTGGCCTCGCTGGCAGAACTCAGGAGCCTCGGCCCAGGAGAACTGTTTGAAGATCGCTACCGGCGTTTCAGGGGCCTGGGGCGCTACCAGACCTGAACTGACCCGCCAGGAGCCCTCTGGCTGCAAGAGCACTCCAGCCAACAGCCCCAGGTGGGTTGTCTCTGGGGCTGCTGATATACCAAATTTGCTCAGAAGTGACCCAAAAGCGATATACAAGTCCCTCGGACGCGCCCCCTGGCGCGGCAAGGGAGGGGCGCGTTTAGCGCCCTCCGCGCAGAGTTGGTATTAGGCAATCTTTATGGGCCAACCCGCACAATCCGGGCCACCGAGGGCACCCCGCTGGCGTTGATGACAAACACCATGTAGAAGTTGGGCGGTGCCAGGTTGGCGTTGGCCGGCCCGGCTACGGTCAGGCTGGTGGTATCTCTGGATTGTATCGAGAGGGTCAGGAAGCGCTGGGTGTAGTTGAAGGCGTGGGTGGAAGCCCCCAAGCCCAGTAAGGTCACCGACTGGATGTTGGCTGCATCCGGCGTACCAATCACAAAACTCTGCCCGTAGCGAATACTGCTGGGCACGCTCTGTATACCAGGCCGGGCAGCCAGAGAGCCGTCACTGTTGAACAGATAGGGCGGATAGTAAATCTCGTAGTTAAGCTGATTGACCCCGGCCATTGCGCTGCCGCTGCCGGGCTGGCAATCGGCGCCGCAGCCACCGCTACCGGCGACCCAGACCGTAGCATCGGGCAGCAACAAGGCCACCGAATGATAGTTTCGGGGTCGCTGTGCCGTTGCTGCAACAGTCCAGGTATTCGCTCGAGGGTTCCAGATTTCCCCAGCGTAAACCGATGAGGGTAGATCCCACAGGTTACCGTTGTTCCCTCCATTCACAAACACCCGCCCATCCGCCAACAAGGTGGCATCGGGGTGGGTGCGTGCGTAGTTCATAGGAGCCCCCGCCGAGGAACTCACGCCACTGGTCAAGTCTATGAGGGTTGTGGAAGCGCTCGCTGTAGTACCCCCGCCGATGGTGATGATCCGGCCCGGCTCATACATCACCGACGATCCATACCAGCGGTTGGGCCCCTGGCGCACCCAGGTTTGGCTGCTCCACGAGCCGCTGCCTGCGGTATTGAGGTAGGACATGGTGTTGTTCCAGCCAGCGTGGAATACCAGCCCATTGGGGGCCACATGCATCCAGGGGAAGTAATGCTCGAAATTGCGCCCGGAAGTGGTGGCCCCGGTGAGCTGTCGAAGCGTGCCGTTGGTCTGCCAGACCTCGTGCACGCTGTTGTTGGCCCCGGTCTCGGTCTGGCCCCCGGTGATGAGTAGTTCGCCGTTGGGCAACGGCGTTACGCTCGGGTACCAGCGTCCGGCCCGCATGTTGGGGCCTCTGGTCCAAGTCTTGGAAACGGGATCGAAGATATTGGTATGCAGGCTTCCGTTGGGCGAGCCCAGGTTGCCACCGGCCACCAGCAAACGCCCATCCTGCATAACGGCCCAACCCGCACAGAAGAGGTCGGTGGTGTTGTTGTTGACCTCCTCGAAGGAGTTGGTTACGGGGTCCCACAGGGTCACGATGGTGCTTTGGTGGTAGGGCGAGTTGGCGTCCTGGAGGTCGCGGTAAACGCCAATGCGGTCATAGCTGTACCAAGCTATTACCCTGCCATCGGGCAAAAGTGCCGCATGGGTTGCCACCAGTGGGAAGTCGCGCACCGGGCCGAAAAACCCACGGGTGGTGGCGGTACTGCCTCCGTTGATCGGGGTTTCGATGGGCGGTGTGGTCACGTTGGCCGTGGCGGCTGTACCCCGAACGCCGTTCACCACCGCAGCGACCTGATAGCTATAGGCCGTGCTGGCCGAGAGGCCGTTGTCCACAAAACTCGAGGCCGTCGGCGACCCCACCTGTGCAAAAGAACCCGTGCTACCGGTGCGCCGCTCAACGATATAGCTGCTCGCCCCACGCACTGCCGACCAGTCCAGATAGACGCTACCTGCCGAAAGTCCAACGGCAATCAAGTCGGTTGGGGCTGCAATGGGCTCGGGGGGTGTAGTGCTATCGGAGTATAGGTAACGCTGGGAGATGATTTCTCTGGGCTGGCTGGCACTGCTCCAGAAGAGTTGGGCTACAGCCCCACCCCCATTCTCGAAATAGTCCATCCGAATGTTGTAGCGTTGTCCAGCTACCAAAGCAATTGTTCCACTACGCTCAGTAGGGGATTGGTTCACCCACCGATCAATGATGAGCTGATCATTAATCCACAAACGCACCCCATCGTCGGTGCGGGTGGTGAAGGTATAGGTCTCACTGAAGCGGGCCTCGAGCTGACCTGTCCAACGCACACTGAAGGTATCCGGGCCGATCCGGGGATCAGGCGAACCCGTACCCCAGTTGAAGTTGATGGTGGCATCGGTGCGGGTGAAGCTGGTGCCGGTAAAGTCGATGTTGTCGTAGTAGCGCCCCGAAAGACCATTCCCTCCTGTGGAGGCTGCCGGAGTGGTTACCTGTTGCTCCACACCCCCGCTGCTACCAGCAGCATTGACAGCCCGCACCCGGTAGGTATAAGAGGTGTTGGCCGTGACGGTGTTGTCGGTATAGGTAAGGGCTGTAAGATTGCTGACCAGCACGCTGTAGCTTCCCGTTCCCACCCGGCGGTCCAGAGCATAGCTGGTCGCCCCCGTCACCGCACTCCAGTTCAGCACCACACTCGAGGCCGAGGTGGCATTGGCCGTAAAGGTGGAGGGATTGGTCGGGGGTTGGGGCTGGCTCGAGCTTGTAACCCACTCGAACCAGTCGTAGTTACCAGCAGCAAAGTCGGTGGTTGAAACCGCCTCAAAGGAAATCCGCACCACCCGGGTGCCGGCAGTCAGGGGAATGGCGGCGCGGGTGACGATGTTGTAGGTCTCCCAGTTGCCCGCCGCCGGTACGTCCAACAAGCCGGTCACATCCTGATCGTCTACCTGTACTCGGAAACGGGCTCCGGCCATCCGGTTATTGACCCGCACCCGCAGATCGTAGTTGCCAGTCTGGGCCACCGCTACGGTGTACTCGAGCCATTCGCCCGCCGCCGTCCAGCCCACCAGGCCCCAACCCGTACCGGCCAACACATCTACCGGGGTATCGCGGTAACTCCCCCCCCGATTGAGGGGGTCGCTATCGGAGAAAGAGATGCCCTGCCCCCCCTCATCAAAGTCTTCAAACTGAATCAAACCGGGAACCGGCCAGGGGGTGCTACGGCTATAGGGGGTCTGCTGGGGATTGACGGCAGGGGTAGTGGTACTGGCCTCGACCCCGGTGGTAATGTCCGTACCGTTGGTCGCCTTTACCCGGTAGGTGTAGGTGGTGCTGGCCGTCAAGCCTGTATCGGTAAAGGTTGTGGTGGTGGGGGTGGCAATCTGGACAAAGCTGGTGCTGGCGGTGCGGCGCTCGAGGATATAGCCGGTAGCTCCGCTAGCAGGGTTCCAGCTTAGCGCAATGCCGGTGGGCGAGGTGGCAGAAGCCGTAAAACCGGTCGGGTTAAGAAGGCTGGTACTTCCCGCGCACACCAGCCGGGCATTGGCCCAGTTAGCGTGATCGTAGTAAACGTTGTCTCCACCATCGCTCACCACCAGGCGCAGTTGCTGTCGCCCGGTCACGTCCACGTCTATTGGTTGGCTTGGGCTATTACCCCGCATCACCCCAGAATTGAACAGGCTCACACCATCGGCGAATACCTGAAACACCACCGAGCCCCACTGGGTTTGGCTATCTATTTCATCATCCAGGCCCACCACTGCTTGGAACCGACTACAGTTAGCTTCCAGGCTGTACACAATCTCCGAAATGGCGTGTACACCCAATCCTTTGGTATAGGTCACCCCATTAAGGGTGAGGGTACGACCATCACCTGCCGCCAACTCGCCATTGCTCTGGTCACGCTCCACCGGCCCCCAGCCGTTGGTGGCGGTCACCCAGTTCAAGTCGCTCAGGAATACATTGCCAGTGGGGGCGGCCATGATGCTCAGGTTGCGCTCAGTCCAGAGCTTGGGCCCCAACCGATAGGGTTCAGGGACGCTGGAATTGGGGCTCGAGCACGCC
>CALFDH010000014.1 GCA_937950405.1 uncultured Meiothermus sp. | reverse complement strand
GCTATCTTTTTGAATCCTAGAGCACTCCCTTCGGTCGGGCGGGTTAGTTCGTTACCGAATGGTAACGAACTAACCGAATCCGGTATCAGGGTTCGGAAGTGGCAGCCTGACGGCGGGCTTGCTCGAGCAAAAGGCGATCGGCCACATCTTCAGCCCAGGCCTGGATATCCTGCCAGCGACGAAAATCCCCTTCTGGTAGCCCCTTACTCAACACTTTCGCCATCTGGTCGTGGTCGAGGCGATTATAGTCTAGCAGGCCCGCAAAGATGCCGACCTCGAGGGGCTCTGCAATAGCTCGAACCTCCGCCAGGTATTGGTAGACCTCGTGAAAATGCTCCGGCGTCGGCTGGCTCATCAGCCCGGAGACCGCAAAGTACACCAGGGGTACCTTACGGAGCGCCTCGCGGTGCGTTTCTACAAAATGCCTGGCTTCCGGGAGCCACTGTTGTTCTCGGATGGGGCTGCCCACCATCACCACCTGGTAGTCTTGAATATGCTCTACCTCGTTCACCGCTCGCACATCCACAACCGCCCCGCGCCGGGTCAAGACCTGGGCAATGGCCTGGGCAATTTCACAGGTGCTGCCCAGACGGCTGGCGTAGGCAATCAGAACGCGCCAAGTCCCCACAACCTAAGGCTAGACCCGCCGCTACCGAGGCTGTAGAGACATCTGCCCCCGACCAGAAAGAGTACCTTTGGTGGTGAGGTGATAGCGATGCTGGTTAAGGACTGCATGACCCCAAACCCGGATGTGGTCACGCCGGATATTACAGTGCCCGAGGCTGCGCAGATTATGAAAAAGGGAGGGTTCCGCCGCTTGCCTGTGGTCAAGGAGGGTCGGGTGATTGGTATTGTGACCGACCGCGACCTCAAAGAAGCCATGCCGTCGGATGCCACCTCGCTTTCCATCTGGGAGCTCAACTACCTGATTTCAAAGCTCACCGTGGGCGAGATCATGACCCGCGATCCCATCACGGTAGCCGACACCCTGCCTCTCCAGGCTGCTGCCAAGCTGATGCTCGAGCACAAGGTAGGGGGCCTGCCGGTGGTTCACGACGGCAAGCTGGTGGGCATTGTGACCGTGACCGACGTGCTGAGGGCCTTCTTACAGCGCGAAGCCGAATTGCTGGTCGGGGCAGAAAACAATTCATAACCCAGCCATTGCATCTGGCTTGTGGCTAGCTACTCTTTGACCAGCGATATTGTTCGAAAATCTGGCTTTCGGCTCGAGGTTCAGTCCATCTTCTTTAGCGCCAAAAGCCGCTCTGCGGGCCAGGTGTTGGCGATCTGGTCGGGGGATAGACCGGCTTTGTGGGCAAAGAGCAGGCCGTATTGAATCTCGGCAATGCTCTCGACGCTGTGCGAGTCGGGGCCCAGCGAAAAGGAAAGGCGGTCGCGCCAGGCCAGCATCAGCCGCCAGTCCAGGTCGAGGCGGTAGGGGCTACAGTTAAACTCCACCACTTTCTGGTTTTGGGCAGCCTTTTCTAGCACCGCGTCCCAGTCGGCCTCGGCACCTTTGCGCCGCAGGATCAGGCGCCCGCTGGGGTGGCCCAGGATGCTCAGGTAGGGGTTGTCCAAAGCGCGCAAGAGGCGCTGGGTTTGCTCGGCCCTGCCCAGGTTCAGCCCGGCGTGCAGGCTACCTACCACCACTTCGAATTGGGCCAGCAACTCGTCGGGGTAATCCAGCGAGCCATCCGGCAGAATATCCGACTCGATGCCGCGCAGGATGCGAAAGGGAGCTAGTTCGGCGTTCAGGGCTTCGATCTCGGCCCATTGGCGCAGCACGTCCTCCCTTCGCAGCCCCCCTGCATAGGCCGCTGTCTGGGAGTGGTCGCAGATGACCATGTACTCGAAGCCCTGGGCCATGGCGGCCTCGGCCATCTGGCGCAGGGTGCCGCTGCCATCGGAGTAGGTGGAGTGTACGTGAATGAGGCCGCGAAGCTCGGAGGGCTTGAGGGTGGTTTCCGGCGCGGGTAAGCCAATGTGCTCCTTCTCCCGCCAGTAGGCCGGGACAAAGGGCAGGCGCAGGGCTTGAAACACGGCCTGCTCACTTTCCAGAGAAGGCGGAATGGGCCCCAGGGCGTCCAACCACTCCCTCGAGCCCGTGGCCTGCACCAGCACCGAGCCAAAAGACCCCGCCGGGGTACAGAAAACCCGCAAGGGCAGGCCCTCGAGCCGCCCCAGCAACACCTCTCCCTGTACTTCCTCCACATAGCGGCCCAGCACCGGGCGCACCTGCTCGGGGGTGCCTACCACCACCAGATCCAGGTTGCCTAACGTTTCCAGGCCGCGCCGCACGCTCCCGGCCAGCTCAGCCTGGAGCCCCGCGTTCTCGAGGTCGGTCAGGAGCAGCCGGGCCACCTCGAGCCCCACCGGCAGCATCACCCGCCGCATGTTCGCCAGGGCGTAGCGGGCGGCTTCTAGCAGACCGGCCTCGCTTTTGGCGCCAAAACCGGGCAGGGTGCGAATTTTTCCCTGTTCGGCCCAAAGCACCAGTTCCTCCAGGCTGTTCACCCCGTTTTCCCACATAGCCCGGATGCGCTTGGGGCCCAGGCCCTGCACCCGGAAGAGCTCGAGCACCCCCGGCGGTACGCGGCCCTCGAGCTCGGCCAGGTAGGGAAACTCCTGGGTCTCTACAATTTCCCTGAGCATGGGGGCCAGCGAAGGCCCCACCCCCGGCACGCCCTTGAAACCCCGGGCGGCCAGGTCGCTCAGGTCGGCTTCTTGTTGCTCGAGGTTGCGTGCGGCGGTGCGGTAGGCCTTGGCGCGGAACTCCCCCTCGCCCAGCACTTCCATCAGGTCGGCGGCGTACTCGAGCATCCCCGCCAGGTCTTTACGGTTCATGCCCATAGCCTAACGCCATTGGCAGGCCCAGGGTCTGGGGTCAAGCGTCGAGGGTCATTCATCTTGAGCTATCGGCTATAAGCTATCAGCGCCTGTAAGCGCATAAGCCTGCGGCTTGCCGGCCTTAAACACCACCGCATCCCGGTAGCCCGCCGACTGTAGCAGGGCCACCGCATCAGCAAAACGGTGGGCCACGTCCTCGGGGCGGTGGGCATCGGAGCCCAGCACCACCGGGATTTGGAGCTCGGCGGCCCTGGACAGGAGTTCGGGGCTGGGGTAAATCTCGGCGGCCTTTTTGCGCCATCCGGCGGTGTTCACATCCAGCGCCAGCCCTTCCCCAGCAATTACCTGCAAGGCCTCTTCGGCCAGGTCGGCGTAGCCCTCGGGGGGCCGGAAGCCCATCACCTTGGGCAGATCCAGGTGCCCAATGGCGTGAAACAGGCCGGTGTGGGCGGCCTCGGCCACCAGCCTGAAGTAGGTGCGGTACACCTCGCGCAGGTCACGTTCCTCGAACTCGGACTGGTAGTGGGGGTTATCGAAGGGCCAGGCCCCAATGTAGTGCACCGAGCCGATGATGTAGTCGTAGTCATACTGCTGGCGTAGCCGCCGCACAAAGTACTCGGTGCCGGGGTGAAAGTCGGCCTCGAGGCCAATCCCTACATAAAAGCCACCCGCCTCCGAACGCACTTTTTCCAGCATGGCGTGGTAAAAGGGCAGCTCTGCCAGTTCCATGCGAACCTCGGGGTCGAACCAGGCCGGCATGGGGCTATGGTCGGTCATGACAATGCCCCGCAAGCCCGCCTCCAGAGCGGCTTTTACATACAAAGCAGGCTCCCCCACCGCATGCTTGCAAAGGGGTGTGTGCATGTGGCTGTCGTACACGGCTCTTCTCCCCCAGTTTACCCCACCCGCACCACCTGGCCCAGGCTGGCCCAGACCTGCGCGGGCCGCCCCAGCGCTGCGCTGGCCTGGGCCGATAAAGCCTCGTCCAGGCTCAGGACAGGCCCCACACCCTGCACCAGACTGGCCACCTCCGGGGGGGCCAGTTCGCGCTGGCGTGAAAGAACAGCATCCAGTTGCCAGCGGCTGGCCCATAGGCGCTTGAGCGCCCACAGGGTTTCCTGTTTGCCAGTCTCGAGGGCAAAGGGCGGCTCCCCGGCGTAGCGCACCAGCACCGGGCCTTCCGGCAGGGCCGCCCGGAGCTCGTCGGCGCGCTCGGGTAGCAGGTACGACTCGCGCAGGAGTTTTTCAGCATAGGCGCAGGCCCTTTCCAGCTTTTCTTCGTCCAGTCGTGCGCCAAACACCCCCTCAAAGGCCCGCCGGATCTGCTCGGCCAGGTTGCCCAGTTGGTAAAACTCGGCCTCGAGGCCCACCAATACCCAGGTTGGGGCCACCGCCAGACCCGCCCTTTGCAGGGTTTGCAGCTCGGTCACCTCGGGAAACCCCGCTGGGGCTTGCTCGAGCGAAAAAATCATGCCTTATAGTCTACTGTTCAAACCCTAAGAGCATTGTGCACCCCAGACTCTTATCATTTGCTTGGGCATCGTCATTTCAACCCCTCACCCGGCGACAGCGGTTACTGCCAAAAATGTTTTATTTGGCGAAAGGAGTACCAAACTAGCCGGTGCTGTCGCCACCCTCTCCCGCAAGGGGAGAGGGAAAGGGGAAAACGATAAAAGCCTGTTGTGCACCCATAAAACACCAACCCCGCCAGGGAGGCGGCTGGCGGGCGTCGGGGCGTTGAAGGCGGGCTGGGCTATCGGCGGGTATGAGTGCACCCGGCTTCAATTTCAGAGTAGCGCAAAACAAATACGCAGAAGGGTTATTTGACCCAGCTCAAGCCGCCAGCAGACGGGCTTCCAACCACTCCGGCAACTGACCGATGTGCTCGAGCCGCACGTAAGGCCCAGGTTTGGGCTCCTCCATTTGCAATGGCTCGTTTCGCGCTCCTGGCGAGGGAATGTAAACCGCCTGACCCCCAATTTCCAGCACCGGCCAGATGTCCGAACGCAGGCTGTTGCCCACCATCAGAAAAACTTCGGGGCGGATGCGGTGGCGTCGCAGAATGCGGCTATAGCTGAAAGGGTCTTTGGTGCTGAGCACTTCGAGGCAACGAAAATATTCGCTCAGGCCCGAGCGCACGAACCTGGCCTCCTGGTCCAGCAGGTCGCCGTTGGTAATCACCATCAGGGGATAGTCGCCCGAGAGTTCATCCAGCACAGCCTCGACTTCCGGCAGTACCTGCACCGGAGCGGCCAGCATTTCTTTGGTGATATTGACCAGAAATCGAATGTGCTCCGGCGAAATACGGCCCCCGGTGAGCTCGAGGGCGGTCTCGATCATGGAAAGGCCAAAGCCCTTGACCCCATCACCGTAGTGCTGGATGTTGCGGCGCTCGGTCTCCTGGAGATACCGGTCGTCATACGAACCATTCAGATATTCCTGCATCAGCAGCCTGAACTGGGCCTGGGCCTCGCGAAAGTGGGTTTCGCTCTGCCACAGGGTGTCATCGGCATCAAAGGCGATATACTCGACCATAGCTTCCTCTTTTGCAAGTGTAGAACGCTTTCCAGCACGGTCTGGGTCAGATGACGCAGCGATGCGTTATGAGGGACATTGCGCAGGACTCCATTCAACTTGCGGCGGACACCGACACAAAATGGTTTCGTCACTGCTCGCAAAAAGATTGCCTCAGGCTCCGGTCTGCTTTTGCCTGAACAGGCTCTTATCATTTGCCTGGACATCGTCGTTTCAACCCCTCACCCGGCGACGGCGGCTACCGCCAGAGTTGTTTCCTCTGGCCAAAGGAGCATCAAACCAGCCGGCGCTGTCGCCACTATCTCCCCCAAGAGGAGAGGGAAAGTGATAAAAACCTGTTGCCTGAATTGCTGGCAAAATCATCCAATCTGTTCCAGGCTAAAGTAGATTAATCTCAGTCATGCGCCTGCTTAATCTGGCCCTTCTGGTGGGTCTTGGCTTTGCCAGCGCCCAGACCTGTGCGGGGCTGCCCCGGCTAAATGTCAGTACCCCCAGCGGCTTCTGCGTGGGCATCGTCAGCCTCGAGCTGCGCTTTCCCAGGGGCCTGTTGCCACTACCCTCGGGCGACCTGCTGGTCGTGGAGATGAACGGCTGGAGTGCCAACCAGGGCTCCCTGGCACGGCTCTCCAAGCAGGGAAACCGGTACCGCACCCAGCGCCTTTTTAGCGGGCTGGATCGGCCCAATGGTGTTGCCCTGGGCCCGGATGGCAGGGTGTATGTGGGGGAGGTCGGGCGCATCTTCCGCTTCGACCCCAAACAAGCCCCGCCCCAGAAGGAGTACATCCTGCGCGACCTGCCCGGAAACGGGCGACATCCGCTGACCCAGATGGTCTTTGATAGGGCGGGCAACCTGTTGGTCAACGTGGGTTCAGCCTCAGACAACTGCCAGCAGGACAGGGGCAAGGCAGTCTGTGCCGAGGCAGCGCGAAACGGCCTGATCCGCAAGTACACCCTCCAGTGGCCCCAGGGCATCGTGCGCGGCTGGAGCGTATATGCCACCGGCTTGCGCAACTCCATGGCGCTGGCCCTCCACCCCTCGGGCACGCTCTTGCAGGGCGAGAACTCCCGCGACGCCATCCAGGCTGCCGACCCACGCATCTCCGATGAGGCTCACCCCGCCGACGAACTGAACGTGGTGGTACCGGGCGCCCACTACGGCTGGCCCTACTGCTACGAAAACGGCCGGAACGCTCCCGAATTTCCGCGCTACAACTGCGCCCAGACCCGTAACCCCCCCCTGCTCCTGCCGGCCCATGCGGCCCCCCTGGGCATGGCGTATCTGAATGCTCAAAGCGAGTGGGGCGACGGCTGGCTGGTGGTGGGTTATCACGGCTATCGTAAAACCGGGCACCGACTGGTGGCCTTCCGGGTAAACCGGCAGGGCATCCCCAGCGGCCCTGCACGGGAGCTCATAGGCAACTGGGTCTTCCCCGACGGCAAACTGGGGGCGCCGGTGGATGTGAAGCAGGGTCCCGACGGGAAAATCTACATCACCGATGACCGCAATGGCATGTTGCTGGTGTTCTCGAGGCTCTGAACACCCTCACTCCAGCACCCGCCACAAATACCAGGCCGCATGGGAGCGATAGGGCCGGAAGCGCTCCCCCAGTTCTTCTAATGCCTGCCGCTCGCTGATGCCGTAGAGTTTTTGCGCCCCCTTGCGGATACCCAGGTCCAGCACCGGCCAGACATCGGGGCGGCCCAGGCCAAACATCAAGAACATCTGCACCGTCCAGACCCCAATGCCCCTAACCTGGGTCAGGTGGCGGATCACCTCCGGGTCGGGCTGGTGTTCAATGCCCTCGAGGCCCCCTTCCAGGGCAAAGCGCGACAGGTCCTGCACGTACCGGGCTTTGGCACTCGACAGCCCTGCGGCCCGTAAATCTTCGCTTGGGGCCTGGTACAGCACCTCGGGCTTCAGTTCAAAGCGGCTTACCATGCGCTGCCAGATGGTATCGGCGGCCTTGCCGGAAAGCTGCTGGCCCACAATAGAGCTAAGCAGCACCACATACGGCGAACGCTCTGGAAAAGGGTGGGGCGCAAAAGGCGCCGGGCCATGCTTCAAAGCCAGCTTCTGCATGGCCGCATCGGCGAACCTGATCTGAAGCCGGGACGGCCTGGGGCGCACAACTCTGGGCATGGCTGATTCTACTGCCCCCGTTTCCACTCCCCCGACTTGCCCCCGGCTTTGTGCAAGAGGCGCAGGTCGGTAATTTCCAGGCCCTTGCTGGCCGCCTTGAGCATATCGTAAACGGTCAGGGCCGCTACCGCACAGGCCGTGAGGGCTTCCATCTCGACCCCCGTCTCGGCCCTGGTCTTGACGGTGGCCGTAATATGCACCCGTGCTTGGTCGGGCAGGAAGCGAAGCTCTACATCGGCGCTGGTGATGGGTAGCGGGTGGCACAGGGGAATCAGCTCCCCGGTTTTTTTGGCCGCCAGAATGCCTGCAAGCTGGGCCACGCTCAGGGGGTCGCCCTTGCCCACCCCGCCTTCCCGCAGGGCCTCCACCGCCTCCGGTTGCAACACTACGGTGGCCTCGGCGGTTGCGCTGCGCAGGGTGGGGCTTTTCTCGCTCACATCCACCATGCGCGGTTTACCGTCTTGGAAATGGGTCAGTCTGCTCATATCAAAAAGCCTAAGGCCTAAAGCCAAAAGCCGAAAGCCTGCTTAATACCGGATTCAAAAAGATAGTCGTTCAAAACGTCCAGAGGCTATCTTTTTGAATCCTAGAGCACTTCCTTCGGTCGAGTTGGTTCGTTACCATTCGGTAACGAACCAACCGAATCTGGTATCAGATGTCCTTGCGCTCAAAGATCAGCAAGGCCAAAAAGGCGAAGCCAACGGTGTAGATGATGAGCAAGGGCAGACCCAGACCCACCGCAGCAGGGCGGATGTAGAGGTCTAAGTAGCTGGTCAACAAAAAGGGCTGGATGGCCGGAAAGGCAATCAGAAGGCGCATCAGGAGCAGGGTCG
>CALFDH010000013.1 GCA_937950405.1 uncultured Meiothermus sp. | reverse complement strand
GTGTTGCTGGCGAGATAGGCCGCCGGGTTCTGGGCGGTGTAGGCGGACTGGCCGCCTTGTTGCAGGATGCGCGGGGTGGGGTTGGGGGTAGGGGGCATAAGGGTTAGCTCCGTCTCGAGGCCATACTGCACGGCCAGCGCCGCTACCCGGCTTTGGTTGGGGGCGGGCTCATAGCGGTTGGGCACCAAAGGCGGCTCAATTTCGTACACCACCACCGGGCGCCCCCCCCGGCGGCCCAGGATTTCCCGCAGCACCGCCTCGTTTTCGGCTTCCGAGAGGGGGGCCAGCCGGGGTGCGCCGGGCCGGTTTTCGACCACCTGTGCGGCATTGCTGGCAAAGACATTGCCCAGCCGCGACCAGCTTCCATCAAACAGCCAGACGCTTTGCACGTTGCGGCTGGTACGCACCACGAACTGCAAACCGGGGAAGGTACGGGTGGTCTGGGCCGCGCGGGGCTGGGCAGGGTTAATCTCCCGGTAGAGGGCCTCGCCATCCACCAGCAGAGCATCGGCTACGGCCAGGGGACTGGCCGACGGTCCGCGGGTCAGGGCCAGGCTGCGCTCACCCAGCCGCACGGCCTGGGGTTCACCGTAAAAATACGTCCAGCGCTCGGTGTTCTCGGGGAAGAGCAACTGAATTTCGCTCACCTGATAGGCTGATTCTCCCGGCTGTGGTATGCAACCGGCCAGCGCTAGTATGGTTAGGCCCATCCAAGGTTTCATGACCCTATCTTAGCGGCTTTGGCAGTGAGGGGAGGCTTGGGTGAATTTTTGCTCAACAGGCCAAGCCCTGGTTTGGAACCGGATGAGCCTCGGATAAGGATCGGCCTCTGTGGGGTATCGTACCGAATTCAAAAAGATACTTCACCAAACCAAAAACCCCAGGGGGCTATCTTTTTGAATCCTAGAGCACTCCCTTCGGTCGGGTTAGTTCGTCACCACTCGGTAACGAACTAACCGAATCTGGTATTAGCGCAGCGCCCGGGGGTCGAGTGCATCCCGCAGGCCATCCCCCAGCAGGTTGAAAGCCAGCACGGTGAGCATAATAAACAAGCCGGGGAAGATCATAGTCCAGGGAGAATTAAGGGCATAGCCCCCCCGAAAGGCATCCGAGAGCATCGCGCCCCACTCGGGTGCAGGCGGCTGTGCGCCCAGGCCGAGGAAGCCCAGAGCGGCGGTCTCGAGGGTCGCTGTGCCGATGGACAGGGTGGCCTGCACGATGATAGGGGGCAGGGCGTTGGGCAACAGGTGGCGCAGCAAAATCCGCTGGTTCGGTGCGCCCAGGGCGGTAGCGGCCTGTACGTAATCGAGCTCCCGGGCCGAGAGCACCACGCTGCGGGTGAGCCGGATATAGACCGGAATCTGGGTCACGCTGACCGCAATCATGGCGTTGGTCAGGCTGGGTCCCACCACCGCTACGATGGCGATGGCCAGCAGGGTGCTGGGAAAGGCCAGCAAAATGTCGGTCATCCAGCCGATGAGTAGCTCGAGTCCGCCCCTAAAATAGCCGGCCAGCAGGCCCAGCAAGGTGCCCACCACCAGGCTTAGGGCTACCGCGACCAAACCCACCTGCAAGGAAATCCGGCTGCCGTGAATCACCCGCGTAAAGATATCGCGTCCCAAGTTGTCGGTACCGAAAACTCGCTCGGCGGAAGGGGGCTTCAGTCGGTTGAGGTAGTCGCGGTCGGTAGCAGGGTTATAAGGCTTGAGGACGGGCGCCAGCAAGGCCAACAGCACCAATAACACCGCCATAACCAAGCCGATTTTCCCCGAACTTGACTTCATGAAGCGGCGAACCGCCAAAGCCGAGGGGGTATCGCTTTTACGCGGAGGGGCCTTCGAGTTTAGCGCCATACGACCTCGCTTGAGCGAAGCTTAGGGCTATCGCTCAGGCAGCGGATGAGTGGAGGGTGGTTATTCATCGGTACTGAATCCTCGGGTCGAGCAGAGCATAGGACAGGTCTACCACCAGGTTGACCACCACAAACACCAACGCCACAAAGATAACCCCCCCCTGCACCACCGGATAGTCGCGGTTGAGGATGCCTTCATAAATCCAGCTCCCGATGCCAGGCCAGCTAAAGATGGTCTCGGTCAGGATAGCGCCGCCTAGCAGGGTGCCAAACTGCAAGCCGATGATGGTCACCACCGGCAACAAAGCGTTTTTGAGGGCGTGGCGCCAGATCACCAGGCGTTCGGTCTGGCCTTTGGCCCGTGCGGTGCGCACGTAGTCCTGCGAGAGCACCTCGAGCATGGCACTGCGGGTGATACGGGTCAGGATGGCCAGCGGAATGGTGCCCAGGGTGATGGCCGGCAGAATCAGGTGCCGAACTGCATCCCCCAAGCTTTGCGGCTGAAATAGCCCGTCCAGAACATAAAAACCCGTGATGGGCTTGAAGGCCGCGTCCACATCGGCAGACAACCGTCCACCGGCCGGCAGCCACTGGAGGTTCACGGCAAATAAGTAGGCCAGCAGTAAGCCCAGCCAGAAGACCGGCAGCGACACCCCCAGGAGCGAAAAGGTGGTGGCCAGGTTGTCAACAATCGAGTTTTTGCGCACGGCGGCCAGGATTCCAAAGGGAATGCCGATAAGCACGGCAAATAGGGTCGCTGCAATGGCCAGCTCAAAGGTTGCGGGCCAGCGGCGGGCCAACTGCTCGTTGATGCTCAGTTGATTGAAAATGCTGGTGCCCAGGTCACCCCGCAACAGATTACCCACGAACAGCAAGTACTGCTCCGGCAGTGGGCGCTCGAGGCCCAGCTTGTTGCGCAGCTCTGCGATGCGTTCGGGGCCGGCTCGCTCGCCCAACATCACCACCGCGGGGTCTCCGGGGATCAGATGCAAAAACAAAAAAACCAGCAGCGAGATGCCAAACAGCACCGGGACGATGCCCAGCAAGCGTCTTCCTGTGTAAGCCCACATGCAAACGATACCTAGCCTACGAATGATATACGCCGGAACGGAAACTGTGAAGTCCGGGGGTCTGGAAGCCCTCGAGGTTGGTTCGACTAATACCGGATTCAAAAAGATACTTCACCAAA
>CALFDH010000012.1 GCA_937950405.1 uncultured Meiothermus sp. | reverse complement strand
CACAAACCCCGGCACCGAGAGCGGGAACACGATGCGGCTGTAGATGCCAAAAAACCCCGCCCCATCAATGCGCCCAGCCTCGATCATCTCGTCGGGGATTTCGGCGTAGTAGTTGCGGAAGATCAGGGTGGTGATGGGCAGCCCGTACACCACGTGTACCAGAATGAGGCCCCACAGCGTGCCACCCAGCCCAATCTCGCGCACAAACTGAAACAGCGGTATCAGCACGGCCTGATAGGGGATGAACATGCCGAAGAGCATCAGGGGAAAAACTATATTGGCCCCAGGGAATTTCCATTTGGCCAGCACGTAGCCGTTCAGCGAGCCCAGCATGGCCGAGAGCAGGGTAGCGATAACGGTCAGAAAAAAGCTGTTTTGCAGCTTGGGCAAAAAGGCGGTCCAGGCCTGGGCAAAGCTCTCCCAGTACCAGACCTGGGGCAGTTGCCAGGTGCTGCTCAGGGTAATGGCCGAGGGTTCCTTGAGTGCGGTCACGATTACCAGGTAGACCGGCAGCAGGAAGAACAGCGTGGCCACAAAGAGCACCGCGTATTGAAGCACGCGCCCAATCATCGCCGCACCTCGCTTTTAAGCTGGCTGTAAAGGTAGGGCACAATCACGGCGGCCACCAGCAAGAGCAGAATCATCCCGATGGCCGCCCCCTTGGCAATCTGGTTGGCCCGGAAGGTGGTGAGGTACATCAGCAGGGCGGGTACGTCGGTAGGGGCGTTATCGGCCCCGGCCATGGCGAAGATCAGGTCGAAAATTTTCAAGCTGATGTGGCCCAGGATGATCATGGCCGAAAGTGTGATGGGGGCCAGTAGCGGGAAGATGATGCGCTGATAAAGCTGCCACTCACTGGCGCCATCTACCCGGGCGGCCTCCCGCAGCTCCTCGGGGATGCCGCGCAGCCCGGCCAGATACAAGGCCATGGTGTAGCCCGACATCTGCCAGACGGCGGCCAGGATAATGCCTATAAAGGCCAGGTTGAAGCCGTGGGGTTCGTCGTAGGGCAGGGGTTGTAGGGTGCGGCCCAGGGTAAAGGCCCACAAAAGGATCAAGGCCGCCGAGCCGGAGGCAATAAAGCCCCGCCGCTGCTCACCGCCTCTGAAGGCTGCGATGGCGATAAACACCAGCACCACGCTCACCACCAGTGCGGTGATGAAGGGCAGGTCGTTCCAACTCACCTGCCAGACCTGCTGGCGGCTGGTGAGCCAGGCAAACTCGCCCTTGGGCAGCCCCACCAGGGTGGGGAGCTGATTGACGCCGCCCTGCGGTTGCAACATCCAGCGCCAGATGGTGCCGGTCACGATGAACGAGAGCGACATGGGGAACAAGAAGATGGTGCGGAAAAACCCCTCCCCCTTGGGGCTTCGATCCAGCACAATGGCCAGCCCCAGCCCCACGCCCAGGCAGCCCATAATGAAGAACACCGTGAAGAAAAAGGTGTTGACCAGATCCTGACGGAACCGCGCGTCTACAAACCCAGTGAAGAGCTCGCGGTAGTTTTCAAAGCCGATGAAGCGAATCTGGGGGTTGGCCGAGAGGGCCTGGGCCGGATCGCGGCCCCAGTCGGTGAGGGAGGTGAAAAAGGTCTGGAAGATAAAACCGTAGACGAAAATGCCCAGCAGCACCAGCGAGGGCAGGATGACCAGGAAGCCGTAGAGGGTATCTTTATTCTTGAGCCAGTTCATCTTCACCTCTTAGGGTGGCACCTCGCTAGATCAGATGGGCAGTTCTTTGTTTGTGTGGCATCGCGGTGGGTTATTTTGCCGGGGTCACTCAGAC
Source organism: uncultured Meiothermus sp. (assembly GCA_937950405.1). Taxonomy (GTDB): domain Bacteria; phylum Deinococcota; class Deinococci; order Deinococcales; family Thermaceae; genus Meiothermus. The sequence continues at coordinate 9,760 of CALFDH010000012.1, read as the reverse complement.
CGGCGCAGATTTCTCGTCGGTAACGCTACCTCGGAACGATCAGATAAGGACTGCCGAGGGGGGGTTGGGCGAAAAAAGACAGAGGGGCAGGTCTGTGGACCTGCCCCTTCGGGTGAACTACTGGCCCAGACGAACCTGGGTGGCGATGGCCTGGGCTGCGTTGGAGGCGGCCTGGGCGTTGCGGCCCGAGAGGTAGATTTCCATCACGGTGCCAAACTGGCTCATGAAGGACTCGGGAGCCACTGCGCCGTGCACCAACGAGCCGACAATGCGGTTAGACTTCCAGTCACGCATGGCCGATTGCAGGTAGGCGTTGTACTTGCTGGGATCAGAGTCGGTACGGGCAGCAATCGAACCCTTGAGCGGGTTGAAGGCGTCCTGGCCTTCCTTGGAGCCGACCAGCCTCAGCCAGTTGAGCACGTTGGCACGGTTCTTCACACCCTTGGGTAGGCCGAAGGAGTCGGAGAGCATCATGAATACGCCTGCCGTGCCGGGTGCGGGAGCCCAGCCGAAGCCTTCGCCAGGCTTGAGCTGCTTGGTGGTGGCCATGTAGCCGGCAGCCCAATCGCCCATGATGTTGAAGGCGGCCTGCCCTTCCAGCACCCGGTCTACCGCTTGCTGCCAGGAGAGGCCCGAGGCGTCTTTGTTGGCGCAGTCCAGTACCCGGCCAAAGGTATTCCACACTGCTACTACCTTGGGGTCGTTGAAGCGCAGCTTGCCATTCCAGAGATTGGTGTAGTCGTTGGCGCCAAGTACTCCCAGGGCCACCGACTCCCACAGGTGCTGCTGGGTCCAGTTCTCGCCCAGGGCCAGGGGGGCTTCCAGCCCCTTGCCCTTGAGGGTCTGGCAGGTAGTCAGGAATTCGGCCCAGGTTTTGGGGGGTTGTACGCCCCACTCCCGCAACTTGGCAGGGTTGTACCACATCACGTTGGAGCGGTGGATGTTAACGGGTACGCTGTAAATCTTCCCTTTGTAGCTGAGCAGATCGATCAGGCCTTTGGGGAAGCGGTTCATCCAGCCTTCCTGATTGAACAGGGGTGTCAGGTCCTCCATTCGGTCGGCCAGCACCCAGGTGCCGATGAGTTCTTGCCCGGCGTGCACCTGGAAGCTGTCGGGGGGATCGCCGCCCAGCATGCGGGTCTTGAGGACGGCCCGAGCGTTGACACCGGAGCCGCCGGTCACGGTCGCATTGATAACCTCGACGTTGGGATAGCGCTTCTTGTACAGGTCAATCAGGGCTTGCAAAGCGGGGCCTTCGTCGCCGGCCCACCAGGAGAAGATTTCCAGCTTTCCCGACTGGGCCAGGGCCAGCGAACCAAGGGCTGCTGCGACCAGGGCTAAGAAAAACTTACGCATATCATGTCCTCCTCGCGATTTGTGCACCAATAGTTGGCCTGTTCCCCAGGTTGGAGATTGGTGGGCTCCAGTCCCTGGTTCCACCATTCGCTAGAAAGCGCTGCAAGACCAACGCTGCAGCACCCATAGCCGGGGCCAGATGTCCGAACGCGCTGGGCCGCACGGGCAGTTCGGCGTGTTCGGGGATGAACGCTAGTTCCCTAAGCGTACTACGCAGGGAGGCCTCGAGCCAGGGCCAGGCTTCCGCGCCGGGCCCACCCAGGACTACCACGGCAGGATCGAAGGTAACGGCCACATTGGCGATAAAGCGACCCAACTGACGGGCCAGGTGCTCGAGGGTCTTCAGGGCAAACGGGTCGCCCTCATCGGCCCGCTCGAGGATGCCCTGGAAGCCTTCGCTGCGCCCGCTCTGGGCCTGGTAGTAGTTCACGGCGGTTCGCAGGGAGAGCTCACCCTCGACCACCGAGGTACTGCTGGGGTGGCGCTCTGACCCGATCAACCAGTGGCCCAACTCCCCCGCCGCGCCGGTACGTCCCCGGTAGACCTGCCCATCCACCACCAACCCCGTGCCCAGCCCGGTGCTGAGTAAAATGTAGAGCAGGGGACTGTGGTTCTCTCCCCAGAAGGTTTCGCCAAAGGCCGAGGCGTTGGCATCGTTGTCGAGGATGACCGGTAGCCCCAGGAGGGCCTCGAGGGTCTCGGCCGGGCGCTCGTTGCGCCAGCCCGGCCCCGAGTTGGGGGCATAGATCAGGGTTCGGTCTTGCTTGATGACCCCCGGCACCGCCAGCCCAACCCCCAGCAGCCGTTCAAAGTTTGGTACATGCACCTGAACCTGCGCTGCCAGCTTGTGCAGGCGCTCGGGTAGGGAAGTGCTGGGGCTTTCCACCCACTCCCACTGTCCCTGGGTTTGGTTGTTCAGGTCGAGCAGAATGAGCGTGGTGTTCTCCACGGCCAGTTCGACTCCCAGGGTCATGGCGCCTTCGGCGTGGAATTCTAGCGACGTTCCAGGCCGCCCCAAACCGCTGGTCTGGAGCGTCCCTTCAAATAGCACCTGTTCATCCAGCAGTTCCTGAATGAGCGAGGAGACCGTGCTCTTGGTCAGGCCCACCGCCCGGGCCAGTTCGGCCCGGCTCAGCGGCCCGTTCCGCCGTAAAGCCTCCAGAATCAAACGGCGGTTTTGCCGTTTGATGGTTTGCTGATCCAAGGGTACAGAGAGAGCCACAGCACCTCATTTGCAGTTCTGCTTTTTAGTAAGTTCAGCGAACAAACTATAACCCTATCTCCGAACTCCTGTCAATGGCTGTACCTCCTGCGTGGGACGTCTACGAATCACTGCATTTGCGGCTGGTACGGCGACCCTCAGAAAACCTGCACCTGCACCCCCACCCAGCGCATGCGCTACGTGGGGCGCATCAGCGGCCCGCTGCTCGACCGCTTCGATCTGGTGGTGGAAGTCCCCCGGCTCACCCCGGAGGAGCTGGCCCGCGCACCGGAAGGCGAGCCAAGCGCACGGGTGCGCGAACGGGTGCTCGAGGCCCGAGTCAGGATGCAAGCCCGCCAGGGGAAGCTCAACAGCGAGCTGCTGGGAAGAGCCCTGCGGCAGCACACCCCCTATCTCCCTCCGGCGAGGCCCTGCTGCAAGCGGCCACTCAACACTTAGCCCTCACTGCCCGCAGCTACGACCGCATCCTGCGCGTTGCCCGCACCATCGCCGACCTCTCGAGCTCAGAACACATCCAGGAAGCCCACCTGGCCGAGGCGCTGACCTACCGGCGCAGCCTGGGGTGAGGATCGCATGAAACGAGCATCCCTGCCTCACTAGAATGGGAGCAGTATGGCGTGCTATTGCGGTGCGGTCTGCGGTTCGGCTCCTCTTCCCCGAACTTCTTTGCGCAGGCTCTTGCAGGAACTCCGTGCCTTAGGAGGAGCAGGTAGTGCGCGTTTATGCGGGATATTCGGGCAATGCAAGTTTTGAGTTTTAAAGAAAGTCGCGCCTGCCTTGATGATCCCCCTCGGCTTTTCTGTGCAGCCCTTTCCACAGAAGGCTCACCAAAGTAGCGCATGTGACTGCCACCAAAATGTAGCTCAATTGGGCTGAAAAGTGCGCCGCGTTGGTGAGGCCGGAGTAGAGCGGGACGGATATTGCCCGGCGTTCGGAGCTAGCCCAGGGCATTCGCCACACTACTTTGCCTTTGGCATCTGTCATCGAGGTGTTCCCCGCCATCCCGACAAACAGCGCGACCCTCCCGGTCTCCGCCGAACGTACCTGCACACTCCTGAGCTGTAGAGCGGTGGCTGGAGGGCTTTGGGTGTTGGAAAGAAACAGCAGGGCTTGCGCTCCATTATGGACGGCTTTCAGGCCGATCCGCTCAAAGGAAGACTCGTAGCAAATACCCACGCCCAGAATCACATCACCGAAGCGGAGGGTGTTGGTTTGCCGCTCATTGCCCGCCTGAAGCCGGGTGTCCTCCTCTATCGGTACCAGGAAGATCTTGTTATAGCGGGCGGTAACCCGCCCTTTTTGTAACAGAACGACGGAGTTGTAAACTAAGGACTGGCTGCGGATGGTGCCCCCAATAAGCAAGTTGTCGTGGGCGAGCAGCCCTAGGTGGTCGGTGTCGAAGTCATAGTTGAACAGGCTGCTCTCAGGCAACACATTTAGCGCCCCACCCCTGAGTTGCGGGGAGAGTTCGCGGCGCAAGTAGTCCTCGCTGCGTGTGACAAAATGCTCGCCGTCCCCAACGATGCCTGGCTGCACCAAGTTGACCTCGAGGTAGCCCTCAAGCCGTGGCTGCGGTAACGCGTTGCTCAGCACTATGGCGAGGGCTACCCCGATGGCGAACACTGCCACGCCGGTAGCCCGGTGGTAGTAAAAGGCCCACAGGCCCAGCAGCAGGGCGGCATAGATTACAAAGCTCGCCCCGTACATCCCTAATTGCGCGTAAAGCCCAGACAACGCGGGAGAGAAGAGGTAGTAACCATGTGAGAACGGAACCGCGCGGTTGTGCAGCAGGTCGGGGTCGGAGCACACTCGATCGAATAAGCTCATCGAGGATGCAAACAGCAGGATGCGCGACGGGGTGAGCGTACTGGGGAAGGTGGCGGTGGCAACGGCGGAAAGCGCCGTTATATATAGAATGACCAGCGCGTATAACGTGGCGATGGCCGCTGGTTCTATGCTGTACAGGCCGAATAGGGAGCGGGTAACGAGCAGATTGATGCTGAAAAGGTAGCTCGCCATAACCAGGCCCCGGTTCTGCCATGAGGCCTGTCGGTGGGCCAAGGTGAAGACGGCCAGGAGGGCCAACGGCGAAATCCAAGCAGGCAGTGGCCCGGTGACGCTGAGGTAGCCCAGGCCACCAAGACTAGCGGACAAGGCCAGGGGCAGCGGAGCCGCTATGGTGAGCTTAACCTCCATAAACGGCCTAAGCAGGCTGGTGCTATTCACCGTATCGCCCCACGAAGGGTGAAGGCGGGCCAGATCGGGGTCACTTCTACCGGCTGCTTGGCGGAAGCTCCGTAGGAGTAGAGCGAGTAGCAGTGGACTAGGCCCAGTTCACCCTCGGCGGGCACCTCGAGCATTGCCCTGACGGTTGCGTATTGGTTTGCTGGCAGCCGCAGTGTGATGAGAGACTGACCGCCCACGAAGGCGAGCTGTGTGTCGTTATATAAGCAGACGAGATGGTACGTCGTGGCCCTGGCGGTGTCGTTGTAGATCAACACCTCGACCGGTTGCCTCTCGGTGCTGGTGCGGATGATCCCCCCGAAGGTGTTGATCGCTGCTCCTACCGCCGAGATGTGGCTGAGGGTGGGCCTGTCAGGGTGTGCGGGTGTGCTGTCGGCGGGGCTGGCCCACTTGCCGAGTCCCTCCCCGTTAGCGACCGTGACCACGTCGGAAAGAAGCCTTGGCTCAAGCCGGGACAAATCCCCTTTACGCACCAGCTCACTGGCCGAACCGGTTTTGTCCGCGATGTGCCGGGTGAACACCACCGACACCGAATCCCGGAGGCTGATGCGTAAGGGCACCGAGCGCGTCGCGGGCCGGTCGCAGGCCACAGCGATGTTGGACTCGATGTGCTGCAAGCGCCCGTTCACGAACACGAAAGCGTCAAAATTCATTGTCGGCACCGGAGCTTTAGCCAGCGCGAGGCGTAGGTCGAGGCTGGAGCGGTCCCCTGCAGGACTGAGCGCCACGCCGTTAGTGAAACCGGCTTCGTTCGCCGAAAAACACCCGGCCCGCTGAGCGGAAAGGGGGGCAACGGCGAAAAACTTAAGGCCCACAGAGGCCAGGACAGCGACAGCTATTAACAGCAGTAGAGCTTTCCGCACGGTTCTCCCTGCGTGCTTTAGCCCAGTCAAAGCGACGGGCCAAGGCGGAAATTCCCTGCCTCAGCCCATGCCTGCTTACCAGGGTTGCCAGGAGTATTGACCGCCGTTGTTATCCGAGTAGACGACGGTGCGGAAGCCGTATCCGAGAATACCGGAGTAAAGGTTGGCAAAGTCTGCGCAGTTGTAGGTGTACGTTGTGTCGGCAGTGAGCGCACCCATGTTCCCGCTGTAGCTCTCTTTATAGTCCGACTGAGCCACGAGTTGCCTACCGCCTGCGAAGGTTGTGAAAACCAGCACCGCCTTGGCCGCGAGATACCTGGGGTAGTACAGGTTGGCGACGGGGCGGTTGCTGGAGGTGGTGGCGGTGTTGCGAGCGGTGGCTGATCCCCTGCCCATCTGGGCCACGCAGTCCGCTTTGGGATCCGACGCGCGAGAAGCTCCCTGCACGGTAAAGGGGTCGCTTGTCGAGCGGCCGGGGGAGGGTTTTGCCAAAGCCAGGCTCAGGCTCGAGGCCAAGACCAAACCGCACAACAGCGGGTAAAGGATTTTCCAGCTCATCGTACATCCCTCCCCTGACGCGCAGCGATCCGGCTCTCGAGAATGGTGCGGAAGCTACGGCCGCTCATCACAGCTAGCCTTGCAGGCGCGCTTCTTTGGTCGGCCATACTCGCGAGCGTTCTCAAGTCGTCAATGCTCAACTCGCCGTCCACCGATAGCTCACGCACGTCGCGCACGCTCAACCCGACCTTTTCCAGCTCCGAGCGCATCTCGTCGGGGGTGGCGTTGAACAGGAACTGGAGCTCCGACCCCTCGAGCACGTTCATCGCCTCCACGCTCACGTTGTACGGGGTGGTCTCCTGCAAACCTTGGTACACACCGCTCGGTATGTACCAGTCTCCGACCTCGATATATCCCTCGTTCGGGTTGGTCGAGAGGACTTGGAGCGACTGGGTGCTGAGATCGCCCCTGGCACGGATGTCCTGTGCCGTCAGGTAAAGCTTGCCCTTAGGAAGTGGTTTTACCTCTCCAACGTCTTTGACGTTGAAATAGTCGAGGGAATCCGAGGCCGTCATCACCCGTTTGCCCACCGAGTCCGTGGCCTTTTGCGTGCCACAACCGGCCACCAACAAGGCCAAGCACGCCAACACCGCCAAACCCACTGCTTTCACCGTTCTCCTCCTAAACATGCCGACCCTACCTCCTCGCGCTGAGGTCGTTCACCACAAACCGTATGGACCGCGTTTTTCCTTTCCCCCTTTCCGTGAAACTCACCAAGACCACCACGCCCCGCTGACCTGCGGGAGGGGGTGGCTGGCCCGGCTTGTTCCTGACGTTGAGCACCAGCAGCTCGCCGAACCGCGCCTGCCGCTGGTTGAGGCTGACGTCATACCCCGAGGACTCAGCGGTGAGCCAGAACCACTGGTTGTCCAGAGCAGGATCAGCGGTGTCGGTCTTGCGCAGGGTGAAATAGAAGCTGTAGCTGTCGAAGGGTTTGGTGACCACCCAGTAGCCGTCACTCTCCAAAATGGAGCGGGAGTAAGTGCCGCCCACCACCTCGGCCTCGATGGGGTGAGCCGGGTACACCAAGCTGCACGCGCTTAGGCTAAGGGTCAGCAATATCAAGGTCGCAGCTCTCACAACACCTCCTTAGGGACAAGGGGTGAGCCCAACTCCGCGCCAGCACCTGGAAAACTCGGGCAGCAGGGGGGTTTCGGGGACAATTGCGCCCTCTCGGCGACGTTGTTCACCGGCTTGCACCCCCAGTAACCGTTGGCAACGGTATTCCCACAGTAGAAGCCGTACTGCACCGGGCTCTGCTCGGTTCCAAGGTTGAAAGAGACGTTGGGTATGCTGCTGCTCACCGCCACGCCCGCGTTCCCTTGGATGCTCAAAGTGCCACTGAGCCCACCCTGGAGGATCACTTTAGGGGTGACAACCACTGGGATAGGGCCGATCCAGAACACTCCTACCCCACCAGTAGTGTCGAGGAAAGTCTGGCTAACACCGGGGAGATTCACGGTCTGGCTGAGACCGGGGGCCTGCACGTTGTAGGCGATGGGGGTCTCCACTCTTGCCCAGCCATTGGCCCACGCACCGAAACCCTTGAGGTAGGGGAAGATGAACCACCAGCCGATGTCCACATTCACGGTCATCCAAAGCTTTAGCTGAATGCACGCGCTGCGGTTGACGATTCCTAGAGGCATCGCCGCAGGGGGTGGGGTCTCGCAGCGCCCCCCATCGACGGGAAAGAAATCCCACTGCGGAGCGAGTTGTTGGGCTAATTCGGGCGTGAGGTAATCCGGCAGAGTCAGGTTTTGCGGTGCACCCGCCTTGGGAACGGCCAAAACCGAGACGTTCACCGGCACGGTGTAGCTGGTCTGCTGTATGTCCTCCGGCTTCAAGTCAGAGCCTGCGATGGCCTCGGCCAGCGTGGCCGGGGAGGTCTCTACGGTGGCGGTTCCGTCGGGATTTTCCGTTATCGAGCCCACCTTGCGCAGCACCCCGTAAGGGGCCTTGTCGGTAGGCGGGCTGACGATCACCGTGCCCGGCTCAACCTGATCTACCTCGTCCACGCTCATCGTCATTCACCCTGCTTGCGGAGCGGCGGCACGGCGCGGGTGTCAATAGTGAGCTTGCCGTCTATCGAGAAGTCCTTTATGGTCTTCTGGGCAAAATCGGTGAGCACCTTAGTAGTGGGGCGCTTCGCCGGCAGGCCCGTGTAAGCCGGAGGGGCGAAGGGGTAGTCCTTGAGGAGCCTTTCTTTTCGTTGGCACAACCTCCGATGAGCACGAAGCTAGGGTCAGAACCAGCCCTGCACTCGCCAGCAACAACCAACCGCGCTTGCTCAACATGAAGCCCCCAATCCTGAGCGCAACTAATGTGCGGCCTATTGGTTGTTGGAGAATATCTTAAAAGGAGAATAGTGTCAACTTCCGCGCCCCCTTGAGGCCAGGAGGTAATACCGCTCCACCCCCAGGAGCCGGGCCACAGCTGTGGTGCTTCGCCAACATGACCCCCCATCCTGGGGGTAATTTCCACGCCAAAGGGCTGCAATAGCACACGAACACGCGTTCTGGATGGCTAGGTGGCATTTTCACTTCTTGGAAGCACATTTAAATACACGCGGGCAGGTGTGTGCTCGGAGCACCGTGCCCCGCATCACCGTCGAGACCGACGAAGCCCTGCTGGAAGAGGCCCGCCGGGTTCTAGGGGTGCACACCAAACGCGAGGCCATCGAACGAGCCTTGCAGGAGCTGGTGCGCCAACAGCGCCGCCGTGCTATCCGGGTCCACGCCGGGTAGGTGGAGCTCGATCTCACCCAGGAAACCTTGCGCGCGCTGCAGGAGTCCCGCTAGTGACCCGCATTTTATGTAGATACCTCGTCCTGGATTGAGTTTTAATCATCCCAGAGGGGCCGGTCGGGTCAAGCAACCCCTGAGCAAGGCCCTGGAGGTGCACAAGATCGGGCTTATCGCACCCGTGGCTTTGGAGCTTCCATCTAGGGCAAGGAGCGGGAAAGACCGTCAACTTCTTGGTCCCGACCTGTAAGCCCTGACCTGGCTGCCCTTGGGAAGCGAAGAGGTGCCGCGCCTGACGCCGCAGGAGCTGTCCCGGGCCCCCGAGGGGGAATCCACCGCGCAGGTGCGGGCGCGGGTGCTCGAGGCCCGCGAGCGGATGCGCTGCCGGCAGGGCCGGCTCAACAGCGAACTGCTGGGCCGGGCCCTGCGCCAGCACGTCGCCCTCTCGGCCCCGGCGGAAGCCCTGCTCCACGCGGCAGCCAGGCGGCTTGCGCTCACCGCCCGCTCCTACGCCCGCATCCTGCGCGTCGCCCGCACCATTGCCGACCTGGCGGGGTCAGACAACATCCAGGAGGCCCACCTGGCGGAGGCGCTGACGTATCGGCGGAGTCTAGGGTGAGGGAAAGGGTTTAGCCTATAATCCCCTCCATGGACGCCCTGACCCTTTACTGGCAGGGCCACTACTCCGAAGCCCTGTCTCAGGCCCAGGCGCAGGGCGAGCCTCTAACGGTGGCGCTGGCCTTGCTTGCCCTGGGTAAGATCGCCGAGGCCCAGAC
>CALFDH010000011.1 GCA_937950405.1 uncultured Meiothermus sp. | reverse complement strand
ACCTATATGCCTTCCTGGACACGGCTGCTTGAGGCTTGCGTAAGTTGAGAGATAATTCACCATACCAAAATTCCAGGGGCTATCTTTTTGAATCCTAGAGCACTCCCTTCGGTCGGGTCAGTTCGTCCCCATTCGGGGACGAACTGACCGAATCTGGTATAATCTGGCCAAAAAAGGCTTCATAGGGAGTCCCAGGTGAGGGAAAATCAAACCAAGTACCCTTTGCCCGTCACCCACCAGCAACGAGCGAACCGAGACTATTACCATACCGACTTTTTTCGAACACGCACCATACAGGCCTGCCAAATCAATGACCTGCATACACCTCGCTTAGCCTTTGTCTTTGAGCATTCGGCTTTCGGCCCTGGGTATCGCCGAGCGTGGGGATTCATCGAAGTTGAGTGTTCAGGTGAAGTTGGTATCACAGGTTGAAATACCGGGCCGAGGGGTGGTGTACCACGATGGCGCTGGTGGACTGCTCGGGGTGAAGCTGGTACTCCTCGCTGAGCTCGACCCCAATTTCCTGCCACTGGAGCAAATCCTGAAGGTGTTTCTGGTCCTCCAGCCGGGGGCAGGCCGGGTAGCCAAAGCTGTAGCGGCTGCCCTGGTAGCCCTGCCGGAAGAGCTCTTCCAGGCTGGTGGCGTCGTCCTGGGCAATATCTAACTGCTGGCGGATGCGCTTGTGCCAGTACTCGGCCAGGGCTTCGGCCATCTCCACCGAGAAGCCGTGCAGGTACAGATAATCCTGGTAGGCATCGGACTGAAACAGCTCCTGGGCCACCTGCGAGACCCTGCGCCCCATCGTGACCACCTGGGCGGCCAGTACGTCCCTGGCCCCGTTGTCCCAGGCCGCAGGGGGAAACCATGCCCTTTCGTCGCCCAGGGGTTCGGCATGGCGGGGGCGGAAGAAGTCGGCAATGCACAGGTGGCGGGAGCCCGCGCCCATCTGGCGGGGGAAGTTGAAGCGGAAGAGCTCGGCTCCAGAGCTTGGGTCGAAGACGATCAGGTCGTTTTTGTCCGAGGCCACCGGCCAGTAGCCATAGACCACGGCGGGCTCGAGCCAGCCCTCCGCCATGGCCTGGAGCACCATGTCCTCGAACATCGGCTCGGCCAGGCGCTCGAGGTAGGCCTCGTATTCCGGCTGGCTCATCTCGCCCTTGCGGAAGCCCCACTGCCCCCGGAAGAGGGCGTTCTTGTTGACGTAGCGGGAGATGACTCCGATCTCGAGCTCGCCCTGATCCACCACCCGCCGCCCCCAGAAGGGGGGCCGGGGGATGCGGGGAGCCGGCGGGATGTTGGAAGGGATGTACTCTGAACCGGCCATCAGCTTCTCCTGCAAAATCTCGTAGGCGGTCTTGTATTTGTGCCCGCTCACCTCGCGGCTGGTGAGGCGGGGTGGGGCATGGCCGGTCAGCTCCTCCATAATTTGTAGCCCGTCGAAGGCATCGGAAGCGTAGAAAACCGGGCCGGTGGCGTAGGTCTGGCGCAGGTCGTTTTCCACATAGTGCCGGTTGAGCGCCGCGCCGCCCAGCACCACCGGCAAGCCGATGTTGCGGGCCGCCATGTATTCCAGGTTTTCCTTCATCACCACGGTGCTCTTGACCAGCAGCCCGCTCATGCCCACGGCGTCGGGCCGGTGCTCTTCCACGGCGGCCAGAATCTCCTCGATGGGTTTTTTGATGCCCAGATTAACCACCTTGTAGCCGTTGTTGGAGAGGATGATGTCGACCAGGTTCTTGCCAATGTCGTGGACATCGCCCTTCACGGTGGCGAGTACCATGGTGCCCTTGTGGACGCCCTCGAGCTTTTCCATGCGGGGCTCCAAGTAGCGCACCGCGGCCTTCATGGTCTCGGCGGCTTGCAGCACGAAGGGCAGTTGCATCTTGCCTGCGCCGAACAGGTCGCCCACCACCTTCATGCCCTCTAGCAGAATTTTGTTGATGATTTCGACGGGGGTGTACTGGGCTAGGGCCAGCTCGAGGTCGGCCTCGAGGCCCACCTTGCGTCCCTCGATGATGCGTTTTTGCAGGCGCTCCTCGAGGCGGAGCCCGGCCAAGGGGTCGCGGGCCAGAGCCTTGTCCACCTTGTTCTTGGCGAAGTAGTCCACAAAGGCAAATAGGGGGTCGTGGGTTACCTCGCCCTCTGGCCCATACTGCCGCCGGTCATAAATCAGGTCCAGGGCCAGCCGGTACTGTTCCTGGGGAATCTGATTGATGGGCAGAATCTTACCGGCATTCAGAATCGCTGCCGTCAAGCCCGCCTGGATGCACTCGTCCAGAAAGACCGAGTTGAGCACCACCCTAGCCTGCGGCGAGAGCCCAAAGGAAACGTTGGAGATGCCCAGAATGAAGCCCACCTCGGGTAGCTGCTGGCGCAGGCGGCGGATGCCCTCGATGGTCCACAGGGCCAGCTTGCGGGTGTCCTCGTCGCCCTGGGTGATGGGGAAGGTAAGCAGGTCGAAGAGGATGGCCTCCCCCATAATGCCGTGTACCTGGGTAAGGCGCTCGTACATGCGGAGAGCAATCTCCACCTTGCGCTCCACCGTCTTGGCCATGCCGGCTTCTTTGTCCTCGTCTATGGTCAGGGCCACCAGCGCAGCGCCGTGGCGTTTGGCCAGGGCGGCCACCCGGTCGAACTTTTCCAGGCCATCCTCGAGGTTCACCGAGTTCAGAATGGCCCGCCCGCCCAGGTGCAGCAGGGCTTCCTCCATCACCTCGAGCTGGGTGGAGTCAATCATGATGGGAATGGATACGCTGGTGGCAAAGCGCCTCAGCACCTCGCGCATGTCCCGCATCTCGTCGCGCCCCGTCCAGGCCACCGATACGTCCAGCACGTGAGCGCCTTCGGCTACCTGCTCTGCGGCCAGTTCGCACATGCCGTCGAAGTCGCCGGCAAACAGCAGCTCGCGGAACTTCTTACTCCCTGTGGCGTTGGTGCGCTCCCCCACAATCAAAATACCGGTGTCTTGCTTCAGGGGCACGCTCTGGTAGAGGCTGGCCACCAGGCCCCAGGGCTGCGCGGTGTCCCTGCGGGAGTCCCGGCTGCGCGCGGCAACAGGCCCAATACCCTCTATCGCCCGGGTGAGGGCGGAGATGTGCTCCGGCCCGGTGCCGCAGCAGCCGCCTACCACGTTTAAGCCATACTCCTGCACAAACTTGAGCTGCCAGCGGGCCAGCTCGGCGGGGGTGAGGTCGAACACGGCCCGCCCCCCCTCGTTGCGGGGCAGGCCGGCATTGGGCAGGCAGCTCACCCAGCGGGTGCTGTGCTGACAGAAATGGCGGATGTGCGAGTCCATCAGGTCGGGGCCTACGGCGCAGTTGATGCCGACTACATCTACCGGCAGGCTCTCCAGCACGGTCAGGGCGGCGCTGTCGTCGGTGCCGACCAGCATGGTGCCGGTGGCCTCGATGGTGACCTGCACCTGCAGGGGCACCTCCCGCTCTGCGTCCTGCATGGCTTGCCGGGCGGCCAGCACCGCGCAGCGTACCTGCAGGATGTCCTGGCAGGTCTCGATGATGAGTAGATCCACCCCACCGCGGATAAGCCCCCTGGCCCCGATGCGGTACGAGGCAAAAAGTTCCTTCCAGCTTATCTGCCCCAGCGAGATGAGCTTGGTGCCGGGCCCCAGCGACCCCGCCACAAAGCGGGGTTTTTCCTGGCTAAAAGCTTTTGCGGCCTGCCGCGCAATCTGGGCGGCGGCAAAGGCCAGGTCTTCGGCCTCGGCCTCGAGGCCGTACTCGGAAAGCACGTGGGGCAGGCAGCCAAAGGTGTTGGTCTCGATCACATCCGCACCCGCCTCGAGGTAGCTGCGGTGAATCGCCTCGATTACATCCGGGCGGGTGCGGTTCAAAATTTCAGGACAGCCGCTATACGGCTCGCCCCCATAATCCGCGTCGCTCAGATTGTACTTGAAAATTTCGGTGCCCATGGCCCCGTCGTAGACCAGCACCCGCTCCGATAGGGCTTTTAGGTACGCAAAAGCCTCTGCGCGGGCTGCCCGCTGGTAGCCCTGGGCGGTCAGGGGCTCGATGCCTTGCTCGGCGAAGAAGTCACGCGGTGCGCTCACACTCACAAGGGTTATTGTAGGGCATGGTATACCAAAGCTAAAGGCGGAGCATGTTTATCCGGAGCCCGTAGCTGATAGCAAATTACCCACAGCTGATAGCCATTGGACAGACTGGCAGGGTTTTTGGATGGTTGTTTGGCTTGAGATAGGTCACATGTCATCAGCCAGGACGCTTTCGGCCTTCGGCTTTGGGCTTTCAGCAGCCTCACAGAATGACAACTTCAAGTGTGCCGATTCAGTACCTTATGCTCTATTTCTGTGGGTTTTGCTCAGCTTCGAGTTCCCACAGCAAATCGCGCAGAATCCAGCCTCTGCCGGGCGCTTGCAGCTCGCCGCTGCCGATGCGCTCAATCAGATAATGTCGCACCTTGGCAATGGGCAGGCCAGCGTGTATGAGCTCTCCCAGGTTACGGCTTCCATCCAGCAGCACGGTCATGTCCCTGGGGTCGCGGATGCCTGCCTGGGTACGGCGGGCCGAAGGGTGGCGAATGCGCAGGGCAAACCAGGCGTATTTACGCAGTTTGGTCAGGTCGCCCTCCCGGAGCCCGCGCCAAGCCCGCTCGGTGGCGATGATAAGTGGAACCCCCCAGCTTTTGGCCGCCGCACGCACACTTTTGCCCCCCACAAAAACCGCATAGGGCTCTACCGCCCGGGGGGTTTCCAGAACCCGGCTGGGGGAGTCCAGCACACTGCGAAAGCGGGTCCACTGGTCGTTCAGGCGGGCCCACTCTCCCATGAATGCTTTGAAGGACATCAGCGGAACACCCTGTACCGCCCTGGCTTCAAACTTAAAGCGCCCTTGCTCGGGGTGTAGCGGAAAGGTCGAGATGGCCTCGAAGCCCTCCCAGTCCAGAATGCCCCCCGCAACCACCTCGCCCTCCTCAAAGTGCAAATGCAGGGGGAGTTTGCCACTTTCCAGGTGCAAAACCCCGGTTCCACGGTTGGCGTGGATCATCTCCAGAACATCGCTCAGCGGGATGGTACTGAAACTGCCTTCCACCGCAAACCCTCTCCTGGCCCCAGCACCAGGGTGGAGCCCTGCCCCACATAGTCTTGCATGGCTCTGCGAATGGCCTCGGTATGGTGAACCTCGGTCAGTGCAGCCAGGGTTGGGCCAGCGCCTCCCACAAAAGCGGCCAGCGCACCCGCCGCATAAACCTGTTCAAGCGCTGCCTCGAGGCCCGGCATCAGATGCGCCCGGTAGGGCTGGTGCAGGCGATCCCTTGCGGCTTCCCGCAGGGCCTCCAGGCGCCCCGAGTGGAGGGCTGCTGGCCAGAGGGCGCTGCGGGCCAGGTTAAAGACTGCATCGGCAAGGGGAATGGTTTTGGGCAGCGCAGCCCTGGCCAGGGGGGTGGGCACTTCGTAAGGGGGTACCCCCAGGACGAAAACCAGCCCTTTGGGGGAGGGCAGGGGCAGGGCCAGGGGGGGGTCTGCCAGAGCCGCTACAAAGCCCCCGTACACGGCAGGTGCCACATTGTCGGGGTGGCCTTCCAGCCTAGCCGTGACCGCGAATATGCCCTCTTTGCCGAGCCGATGCCCCGAGAGCAGGTCGGCCAGCGCAGCCCCGGCGACCAGAGCTGCCGAGCTGCTACCCATGCCCCGGGCCAGCGGGATGGGGTTGTGAGCCCGGATGGCAAGGGCAGGTGGATTGGCTTCGCCCAGGGCTTGCCAGGCGGCCCGGTAGCCCTGGTGGATCAGGTTGTCGGAGGTATTGGGTACATGCCCCTGGCCGGTGTAGTGCAACTGGTCGGTGGGAGCGGGCGAGGCGCTGACCTCGAGGTACAGATCAAGGGCGACCCCCAGCGCATCGAAGCCAGAACCCAGGTTGGCCAGGGTGGCCGGAACTTGAACGTATAAGGTTTCGTCGGACATATTTCTCACGCCAGGGCGGCCCCTGTCATCATAACCTCTGGTGGGGCCTTTGGAATGCTCAAAAATTGTGACGCAGATTCTCTACAGTCAAAGCCGCGTTCAAGTCATAGTCCAGACAGGTGACGTGGTACACTGCCCATTAGCTTATTGTGGACGCTAAAGCCCTTTGCGCATTGCTTAAGCCTGTTAGCGAGCCAAAAATGGCATCGAGACGGAGAACATTTGCATTGGTACCTGGGCGCAGGGAGTATGAGGCATGATAAGCAGGGTAATGGCTCAGTCTTGTTCGGTATGTGGATTGTAGCGCTCATGTGGTATCCTGTCTCACGCAGATTGGGGATTTATACTCCTTCGCCAGGTCAGGCATCGGGGCAGGGGGAGCTGTGAGCGAGAACCGGGGTTTGCTCGAGCACCTCTCGCCCGCGCTGATGGGCTACTTGCTGAGTTTTTTGCCCCAGCTCGATCCCCTGGCCGAAAGTGTACCGGGCGGTTTGTTGACGCCTGAACTGGTCGAGCGGCTGCGGGAAGATAACTTTTGTGGCTACGCGCTGGCCCGTTTCCCAGGTGAGGAGCGGGGCTGGCTGGCGTTTTACCGGGGGCGGCTTTTGGAGGCGTGGCGACAGACCACCTACGGCCACCTTTCTGGCACCGTGGCTTATCGGGCCTTGCAACGTGAGTTGGGCCAGGGTACGCTCTCGCTCTACCGCTTGCAACCCGACGACCTGCCCCCGGTGGTGGCCCTCACCCAGGGTTCGTTGCGCATCACTGCGGTGGCCGCCAGCAGTGTAGTGGTAACAGATCTGCTGGATTCGCTGGTGCAGGAGCAGTTTACCGGTACGCTGGTGCTCGAGGATGGCCTGGTGGGGCGGGCCTGGTTTTTTACTCGAGGCAAGCATCTTTTTGGGGGCGAGCTACCTTCCCACTTCCGCGAGGGGCACCTGCACCTGGTACAGGCCCCCAGCAAAGCGCCTCCGGACTTGCTCGAGCAGGCCCGGCAAGAAGACCTAGAGCAAAGGGCCATTCGGTTGAACGTGGTCTGGAACGCGGCCCAGGAAGTGCTTAGGGAATACATGGGGCGCGGCGCACCTCTGGCCCTCGAGCGCCTTCGCAATATCCACACCACCGAAGACCCCGCCACGCTAGAGAAAGCCCTGCGCCGCTGGATGACCGAGAGCCTCGAGCCCAACGCGGCCACCCTTTTTAACCGACTGCTCCGCCCAACGCTCTAATGCCAAACTCAAGTCAAAAGTACTCATAAGGAGGTTCTCCCCAACCCCTCAACCGGCGACACCCCTGTCGCTGCTATTGAGGTCATTAGCGTTGTTCGCACATGCCGCTGACAGGATGTCGCCTGCCTCTCCCACAAGGGGAGAAGGGAAAGGGTTCATGGGGATTTTGGACTAGAGGATGCAACCGGAGTAAGCCAGGGGCCACAGGGCTATTTGATAACCCCATCACAAAGTCGCTGGATGCCAATCTTGACCTGGAGGCTTTACCGACTTGACCTGGAGGCTTTACCGAGGTCGTATGATATCAAGGCTCATGGTGATTACGGGACTGCTGGGTTTGCTCTGGCTGGTGTGGCTGGGGGGGGTGCTTGCCGATTCATTCGTGCGGAGCCTGGCCGTGAGCCTCTCGAACTTTGTGGGAGCCTATGCGCTCTGGTACGTGACGGCTCGTTCTCCTGGCATTTTACGGCGGGCCCTGGGGGGTCTGGCGGTTGGGATGCTCTTCTTGGGACTGGGAGATCTCCTGTTTACCTACAACGTGGCCACCGGTACCAGCACCCAGGCGGCTCGAGAGGGCATTTACCTGATGGGGGTGGCCCTCTTTCTGGTCATGGGAACGCTTTTGCCCATCAGCATGGAGCGCCAGGGGTTGTATCTGGTGGGTTTTTCGCAGCGATTGGTGCTGGTGGCGGTACTGGGGGGGATGTTGCTTGCAGGCCTCACCACGCTCATTCGACCCCTGAACGTGGTCGAGCTGATTTATGCAGGGGTTGCGTTTTACCTGACCCTCCTGTTTGTCCAGCAAACCCCCGTACTGGCCGGAGGGCGCATCGGGCGATACCTGCAGGGGGTGGTGTGGGCGCTGGTGTTGGGCAGCCTGGCTCGAGTGGTTTACGTGCTGGGCGGCGCACCCCCGGCGCAGTGGTCTATCGTGGCCTATGACGTTCTGTGGATGCTGGCGATGAGTGTGCTGTTGCTGGGCGTTAATCGAACCCAGGCTCCCAAAAATCTCTAGCCGAGCCGGAACCTAATCGCTCCATGGCTCTGGGTAGAGCCTCGGCCACTTCGTGGGCCAGAAGCCCCGTTTTGCGAACCTGGTCTCCTGCCAGCCCGTGCAGGTACACGCCCAGTCGAGCTGCCTCCCAGGCTGGTAGCCCTGCTGCTAATAGGGCCCCAATCACCCCCGCCAGCACATCGCCCATCCCGCCGGTGGCCATCTGGGGGTTGCCGGTGCTGTTGACCGCCAGTCTGGCCTCCGATGCATCGGGCGGCATCCAGGCCAGCACCGTAGGGCCACCCTTCAGCACCACCACCAGGCCCGGATAGCGCTGGGCCAGGCTTTGGGCGGCCTCGAGGGGAAACCGGGCAATTTGCTCGGCAGAAAGCCCCAGCAGTCGGCTGGCCTCGCCGGGGTGGGGGGTGATGATGGTGGGCAGCCCCGACTGGGCATAGGCTTGCAGCACCCGCTCGTGCAGAGCGTCGGCGTCGAGTACGGTGGGGCGGGCCAGGCCCAAAGCAGCCAGGGCCGCCTCCATCCCCCCTTCCCCGGCCCCCATCCCTGCCGCCACCGCCTCGGCTCGGGCCATTTGCAGGTTGGCGGTGTTCCATTCAAACAAAGGAAGCCGCACCGCTTCCAGAGGGGGCTGCACGTCGCAGTCGGCGGGGTAGGCTACCGTGACCAATCCAGCTCCGGTTCGGTACGCCCCCAGGGCCGCCAGGCTGGGCGCACCCGTATAGCTTCGATACCCCCCCACCACCAGCACCCGCCCCACCGAGCCTTTGTGCGCGTTGCCTGGGCGGGCAGGGAGCAAAGGGCGCAAGGTCTCGCGACACAGTAGTTCGGGGAGATGGGGGTTCTCCAGGGCTTTGGGCGGCATGCCAATGGAGTCCAGCAGGATGCGTCCGCAAGCGGCCCGGTGCGGATAAAATAGGTGTTCGTTTTTCAGGCCCGCCAGCGCCACGGTCAGGTCGGTGCGGACGCGCGGCTCGTAGGGCAGCCCCGAGGGTATGTCCACGGCCACCACGGGCAGTCCGGATTGGTTGATTCTTTCAACCAGCTCGGCATAAAAACCTTCCAATGGCCCCCGCAAGCCGGTGCCAAACAGCGCATCCAGCACCACCGTCTGGGCCTCGGGCTTCCAGGCCGAAAGCGCCTCAATTGCCAGGCCGTGGGCCAGCAGCGCCTGTCGGGCCGTGGCTGCATCGCCTTCCTGGCCCTCGGCAGCGTACACCGCGACCTCGTGCCCCCAGTGGGCCAGCCAGCGAGCGGCCACCAGACCATCCCCCCCGTTGTTGCCCTTGCCGCACAGCACCACAATTTTGCGACCCTCGAAGTGTTGCAACAGCCGCTTGGCCGTTCGCCGCCCGGCGGCATCCATCAACACCAGGCTGGGGTAACCGAGCGCCACAGCCTTCTGGTCGGCCTCGCGCATGGCTTGGGCGGTAAAGAGTCGCATAGGAAAAGCTCGAGAGCCGAGGGGTCGGGGCCAAGGGCCCAAAAACCAGGAGCCTGGTTGTGCCCCCAGAGACCCAGGCCTATTCTATGAAGTTTGGGGCCCCAGCGTACACTGGAAGCATGAGCAACCTGAGCATTGCCCAGTCGCGTCTGGCCCTTGCTCGGCGGGTTGCGGTGCTGACCGGGGCGGGCATCTCCAAGCCCTCCGGCATTCCTACCTTCCGTGATGCGGCGGGGCTGTGGAAGGACTTTGACCTCGAGGAATACGCCACCCCCAGCGCCTACGCCCGCAACCCCCAAAAGGTCTGGGAGTGGTACGCCTGGCGTTATCGGAACGTGATGCAGGCCCAGCCCAACCGGGCCCACACCTTGCTGGCAGAACTTGAAAAGCGGGTTGGGGAAGGC
>CALFDH010000010.1 GCA_937950405.1 uncultured Meiothermus sp. | reverse complement strand
CAAGACCCGGCGGCATCTACTGGAGTTCTGGATGATCGAGCCCGAGGTGGCCTTCATGACCCACGAGGAAAATATGCAGCTCCAGGAAGACCTGGTGGCCTATCTGGTGGGACGGGTGCTGGAGGAAAAAAAGCTTGAACTCGAGATGCTCGAGCGCGACACCACCTTGCTGCAAACCACCGCCCAGGGCCGCTACCCCCGCCTCCACTACACCCAGGCCGTGGAGAGGGTCAACCAGATTGCCCGTGAAAAGCCCGAGCTAGAACTGACGCCCATGGACTGGGGCGACGACTTTGGCGCTCCCCATGAAGCCGCCCTCACCAAACAATTTGACCGCCCCATCTTTGTGGAGAAGTACCCCGCCGCGGTCAAGGCGTTTTACATGCAACCCGACCCCGAAGACCCGCGTCTGGTGCTCAACGCCGACATGCTGGCCCCCGAGGGCGTAGGCGAGATTATCGGGGGTTCGCAGCGCATTCACGACCCCGAGCTACTGCGCCAGAAGATTGGGGAGCATGGGCTGCCCGAAGAGGTGTTCGACTGGTATATGGATTTACGCCTCTTCGGAACCGTACCGCACGCGGGCTTTGGCATTGGCCTCGAGCGCACCGTGCGCTGGATTTGCGGCATCGAGCACATCCGCGAGGCTATTCCGTTCCCGCGCATGTATACCCGGATGCGGCCATAGAGCCCCGCTTGACCCACATGCGGCAGCCAGTGCATTCCCACAGAAACATTGTTGTGGTTCCTAGCGCACTTTTCTTCGGCTTGCCGCAATAGTAGCAACCGAGCTGTGTTATTTTTCTGGTCGGAGCACAATGCTCAACGTCCACTCAGCTTCTGAAACGTCAACCTTGTACCTGGTACTTGGGTAATTGCTTGGTCAGTCCGTTTGAATCTGTGTCCTGTGACGAATATAGTGCTTAATCATGTATTTAGCACGCTGGATTGCAGTATGGATGCTTGCATTGGGTCTGGCCTATGCCCAGGATTGCATCCCCAAAGCATTGGCTTTCGAGCAGCCGCCTCCGGCCTTCTTTCGCTATAGCTTTTTGGTAGATACGTCGGCCTCGATGGTAGGGCGTGGGGGTGGGCGAGCGGTCATATTTCCCCAGCTCCAGGAAAAGCTGTTGGAC
Source organism: uncultured Meiothermus sp. (assembly GCA_937950405.1). Taxonomy (GTDB): domain Bacteria; phylum Deinococcota; class Deinococci; order Deinococcales; family Thermaceae; genus Meiothermus. The sequence continues at coordinate 3,020 of CALFDH010000010.1, read as the reverse complement.
TTCGTAAGGGCCATTCGGGGCAGGGCCGAAGTGTGGATCACGCCCTTCAATCAAGGAGCAGCGCCAACCGCCCGTTTTCGCTTGCCGGAGGAACGTCAGGGCCTGGAAAACTATATAAGCGGCCTCGAGGCCAACGGGGCCAACACCTGGCTGTACCGCAGCCTGCAAGACATCTTCACTGAACTTCCCACAGACCCAACCGCAGGGAATGTGATTTATGTTCTTACCGACGGCATCGACAATGATCGCCAGCGACCCAGCCTGAACCAGGTGTTGCAAGCATACGCATCCAAGCGCGGCCCCCACGACTTCCTCTACTACGTGGGCCTGGGCCAGCCCGTACCAGAGGATATTAAGACAGCATTCGCCAGTTTTCCCCTGGCCTGCGCCATCAGTGCAGCGGTGGGAGTCGTACCGACTTTTGCCCATGCCAGTGTGTCGCCAGGTCAGCTGGATCTAGGCAACCTCAAGCTCGAGCCCGGTGCTCGGCGGGTCCAGTTGGAAGTACGATTTCTGGGGCCCGGTGCTGCCCTGACGCTTCTTTACCAGGGCGAAACCCTCGAGCAGGCCGGAGGCCGCCTGGAGATCGAACCCACAACCCTGGTATTGGAGCAAACACTACTCAGCTTTCGTCTGAGCCAGACAAGCTCCTTGCCCGATGGCAATTACGGAGGGTATCTGCTGCTATCCGGCCCGCCCGGAACCGTGGTCACCCCGGCGGCAATTCCAGTCCGGTTCGCCTTTAATCCGGGGGCCCTGTACCGCCTGGTCTTGCTGGAAGGTAGCAACGGGGTGCTAAACCCAGGTCGCAAGGGCATCTTCAAGTACCGCCTGGAGGGCAACGAATGGGCTACCGAGCCCATCACGGTAGACCTCGAGAACCTTCCACAAGGGCTACAGGTTCGCTTCAATGGAAAAGCGGGGCCGGTTCGCCTGAGACCGGGACAATCGGTAGCAATCGAGCTGCTCAATCAGGGGATCGGTGATGGCAGAGGTCTCGAGCAGGTGGCTTGGAATGTTGTAACCCCTGCGGGCGCCAGGCTCGAGCTGCCCAGACCGCCCCTAATGCGCCCAAACACCCAGGGAAGGTGGCTCGGGTGGCTGCTGGCCGCCCTTCTCCCTCTGGCCCTGGGGGGTGGATGGCTCTGGCAGAGGCAAAGACCCCGACGCAGGCAGCGCATTCCAACCTCCACTACAGAGTTTCCATTGCCCTATGCATCCTTGGTGACCCCTGCGGATGGGCCAAGGCAGCTCGAGCTCAGAGAAGGCCAGCTGGTAGACCTGGGTTTGTTGTGGGCCAATCCTCTGCTACGGGGGCTGCTCCTGATGGGCAGCAGTACCGGGGCGCAGGTTGAAGAACTTCCCGAAGGTGTAACGCTGCTGACCCAGGAGCCCCTCGAGGTAGGTGCTATCCTGCCTTTTAACCGAGTCGCACGGCTCTACAGCGAGGAAGGGCTGATTGGGAGTTTCGTGGTGATCAATCCAAGACAAGCTACGCGAGTCCGTTGGGGCAAGGCCACCTTTGCCCCAAGCGGCAGCCGCCCGGTCAGCTTTGACCTGGGGGGCCTGGACGTGATTGATTTGGGTAAGAAACTCAATCTTCCGGTCTTGCTGGGAATGGGCTTGATGCTGTCTCAAGGGGGGCTTCGGCTTTTACAACTGCCCCAGGGCATTCGAGCCCGAACCAGCGAAGGCCTGCTCGAACCAGGTGCCCGAATTCCCTTCGAGCAGCCTGTTCAGCTCGAGGATGCCGAAGCCAAACCCCTAGGGGAAATCACCTTTTCGGCCCTCGAAGGTGTTCCTGTACCGTTGGTATGCCTGCATTACCTGGGTGGGCGTCCCGAACAACGTAGACGAATGCTACTACTGGTCGAAACAACCGACATGGGTCTGGCCACGGGCGAGACCATCCTCGAGCGCTTGCGATTCGCCCCCTTACCGGAGGGAGCGCAGCTCGAGCACATCCCCGGCCATTTGCGCCTGACAACCTTTACTGCCGACGTTAAGCCCGGGGATATCGTTGCGCTGGGGCAATCCGTTTTCCTCTACGACCTCAGCAGCAAGGCCAGTCTGGGTGTGATAGATGTGGTAGAAGCCTGAACCACTTGATTTGTCAGAGGATATACGGCAACTTTTCTTTTCAGGCCTCAACCTCAACACGGTTGCGCCCCGAAGCCTTGGCACGGTACATGGCGGCATCCGCCCGGCGAACCACCATATCGCTAGTGTCGCCCTCACGGTATGTTGCCAGGCCTATGCTGGCACTGACCTCAAACTGTCCAACCACCTTGGTACTCGCCAGTGACCCGGCGATGCGTTTGGCGAGCTCTTGGGCCTGGTGCATATCGGTCTTGGGAGCCAAAACCATAAACTCCTCGCCACCCCAACGAGCCAGGCTCTGATCCTGGCGCAAAACCCCCTGCAAAAGCGATGCAACCTCACGCAAGACCTGGTCGCCTACCGAGTGTCCATACAAATCGTTGATGCGCTTAAAGTGATCCAGGTCAATCAATAGCACCGCAAAACTTGTTTTCTCAGTTCTCGCAACCTCGCAGCTTTTTTCCAGCAAGTCCTGCATGAGGCGCCGATTGGCAATCCTGGTAAGAGGGTCGGTATGGGCAATCTGGTGCATATCCACATACTGCTCACGGTAGCGGGCATAAATGGCCTGCGTGTATAAAAAAGCCACGCTGGCCAGGTAAAACTGAACCACAGCGTTGAGCGCCCGCTGGTCTACTTGCGGGGTAAGGTATAAACCCGCTAGGCCAATTAACACAGCCAGCACATAGAAAAATACCGAAAAGCGCAAGGCTGTCCAGGCAGGCAAGAACACAAAGGCCACCGGGAAAACCACCGGAAACCAAAGGGCTGTGGCGCTTATAAGAAATCCCTCTGATCTCGTCCTTTAGCCTCGCTCCACCAAGTCTTCTGTATCCCAAGAGGGGGCGTGGAGTTTGTCTAGGGGATGCCAGGCATTTATCGTTTTCCCCTTTCCCTCTCCCCTTGCGGAAGAGGGTGGC
>CALFDH010000009.1 GCA_937950405.1 uncultured Meiothermus sp. | reverse complement strand
CCTGCAAAAACAAGTGCGCAACCTGAGCACCGGCAGCCCCTTTGCCAGCAATGTTCAGGGGCGGCCCAGCGAGGTACTCGAGTACCGCATTGAGTATCAGAATATCGGCAGCCAGCCCATCTTCAACGTGGTGCTGGCCGACCCCATTCCCTTCTTCACCACCCTGGTACAAAACGCCTATGGCGGTACGGGGGAGCTCGAGCTGGCCTGTCCAGACGGCACCCTGGTACGCCCCGATCTGGGCAGCGTGAGCAGCATCAGCCTCAACCTGGCCTCGCTGTGCAGCCTCAGCACCGCCCCCAACCCCAGTGGCCCCGGCACCCTGCCCGCTCTGCTACCGGCCCAGGGGGGGTACTTCCTGTACCGGGTGCAGGTAAAATGATGTTTCATCAGCGCTGCTCGCCACTATACGACGAAACTTATAGCGCTATTTTGGGAAACGAGTCGGTGGAGAGGTGAAAACAATCGAGGTGGCCTTAAAATTCGCTGGCGCACTTGACCAAGGACTCAGATAGCCGCAGTATGGAGATCGCCGTAAAACGCACGTTCGAACAAGCCCGTTCCTTTCTTACCCAGGCCGCCTTATCCGAGAGCCTCGTGGAGCGTTTAACTGTGATTGCCGAAGTGCGCCGGGATTTGAGTTTTTTTGAAGGGTATTCGCCCGATCAAGTCAGTTTGTTACAAAATATCTGGTCTGACGTAATCAATGGAGCACGGGAGATCGCGTTAGCTCGCAAAGTTTTGTAGTAGCCACGAGGTTGTTCCGTCTCGAGGAGGCTAAACTTAAGCATATGTCGTTGCGGCTTCTTCACGAATCGTTAGGGGTGGCCTGGCATACCCAGGGTGAGCAGGAGATTCCGTGGAACTACGGCGACCTCGAGGCCGAACTCGAGGCTTTGCGGTATGGCGCAGCCTTGCTCGACTTTTCGGAGTACGGATTGGTGGAGCTAAAAGGATTAGACCGGCGCGATTTTTTGCATAATCAGTGCACCTCCGACATCCGCGGCATGCTCGAAGGGAGCTGGCTCGAGACGGTCTTCCTGAACGCCAGGGGCCAGGTCGAGCACACCGGCCTGGTGCTTCATCTGGGCGAATCCTTCTGGATTAGCTCCCCCAGCGCCAAAGCACTTGCCGACCGTTTTCGCAAGTACATCGTGTTCGATCAGGTGGAGGTGAAGGCGCTCGAGGGTTGGTCTACTTTGCGCCTGCAAGGTTCCAGGGCCGAGGAAACCGCCGGGCGGCTGTGTCCTCTGCCTCCTCGCTGGGGCCTGAGCAAAACCGAGGCCCTGGTCATGACCCGCGATGAGCTGGGCCTCTGGCTTTTTGCAAGCGCCGATCAGGCATCGCTCTTTGCCAAAATGCTGTTGGAAAACGGAGCCACCCCGGTAGGCCGCGAAGCCTGGCAGATCTGGCGGGTCGAGCGCGGCCTGGCCGACCTGCCCGAGGCCCTGGGCGAACTGCCCCAGGAAGTCGGCTGGGAGGGCCGGGTAAGCTACAAGAAAGGCTGCTACCTGGGGCAGGAAATTATGGCGAGGCTCGAGGCGCGGGGCAACACCCGCTACCAACTGATGGGCCTCTTGGGTCAGAGAGAAATCCCCGCTGGAGCCCCCGTATTCCGCGAAGGTAAGCAGGTTGGTCGGGTCGGCACCGCCGTCGAATCGCCCCGCCTGGGCGCCATTGCCCTGGCCCTGTTGCGCAAAGAGCTAGCCCCCGGCGACCAGGTAAAGGTGGAGGGCTGGTCGGCCACCGTGACGGCGTTGCCGATGCAGTAGCCAAGGGCAGGTTGGAGTCCCCTTGACTCTAAGCCATCCGGCCAACAAGCTACAACAACACTCCGGTCAAATGCCTCCCCCAAGAAACCCCCGCGATGGGGCGCTTGTTTGGCTCATTGGCCCTGCTCTGACGGCAGAAACAGCCGTACTCGGTCGCCAACACTGCTCATCACCCCCAACCCCGCCGGAGCGGGTGGTGCCCCTCTTCCGACCCAATCCGTATGATGTACTACGGGTATCCGCCTTTGACGGATTTCAAAAGATGTTGTAATCTATAGGAGCTATTATGTTTTTAGCAGAAATAATCGGGGTAGGGGACGAGCTCTTGTACGGCGAAACCGTGGATACCAACACGGCTGAAATCGCCGTCAGCCTTCAGCCTTACGCCGTGGAGGTGCGCCGGACGCTTCGGGTTGCCGACGACCTGGAAACCTTGGCCCAGGAGGTGCGTCAGGCCTGGCAAAAGGCCCGGCTGGTGGTGCTTTCGGGTGGGCTGGGCCCCACCCCCGACGACATCACCCGCGAGGCCATTGCGGCGGCTTTAGGCGAAACCCTGGAGCCAGACCCAGCAGTGCTGGAGTGGCTCGAGAAGCTCTTTGCAGATAGGGGTTGGAAGATGCCCAGGGCCAACCGCAAGCAGGCCCTCAAAATCCCCTCGGCCCGCTGGATCGAAAACCCCCGGGGCACCGCCCCCGGCTGGTGGGTGCAGGGGGAGAACACAGACCTGATCTGTCTGCCTGGCCCCCCGGCGGAGTGGCGCCCGATGTGGGCCGAGACCCTGCCCCAACTCCACCTGCCGCCAAAGCCCTACAAGCAGGTGACTTTCAAGACCTTTGGCCTGGGGGAGTCGCGCATTGTGGAGTTGCTGGGTGAGCTGTTCAAGCGCAACGGGCGGGTCGAGGTGGGCACCTACGCCAAGATGGACGGGGTGGCGGTGGTGGTGCGGGGCGAACCAAGCCTGGTAGACCCCCTTGCAGAGCGCATCCGCCCGCTTTTGGGCGAGGCGGTGTGGGGCCAGGATAGCGACACTTTGCCGATGCTCGCGCTCAGGACACTGGAAGCCCAACAGGCCACGCTGGCGACCCTCGAGTCCGTAACGGGCGGAGCATTGGGGGCCCTCCTGACCGGGGTAGCG
>CALFDH010000008.1 GCA_937950405.1 uncultured Meiothermus sp. | reverse complement strand
GTTGTTGCTACCGGCAGCCATTGCTGCGGCTGCGCTGGGGGGGGCTTTGTGGGGGGGTATTGTGGGCTGGCTCAAGGCCCGCTTTGGCGCCAACGAGGTCATCAACACCATCATGATGAACTATATTGCGGCCTCGGTGCTGCTGTTCATGCTGGCTGCCAACGAGTACCGCTTTTTTGGGCAAACCGTGCGCCTGCCCTTCAAAGCCGAGGGTTTCGAAGGGCGCAGTGAGGAGATGCAAGAAGGGGCCCGCATTCCCCTGATGATTCACATCCTGGCTCCGGATAGCACCTTTTCCTGGGCCTTGCCGCTGGCAGCACTGGCGGCCCTGGGGGTTTACTACGGCCTGAGGCGATTGGAGCTGGGGAGACGATTGCTGTATTCGCTGGGGGCGATGGTGCTGGGGTTTGTGGTAGGCGGGTTTGTGCCCGGTTTCCCGGTGACCATCAGCTCGGCGCTGGCCTCGCAGTTGCTGAATGGCTCCTTTCTGATCGCCATACTGGCCCTGTTGTTTTATAACTTTTACCTGTTCCGTACCTCCGCCGGCTACGAGCTGCGGGCTACCGGTCTGGCGCCCAAAGCCGCCGAGTATGCGGGGGTCAACCTCAGGCGCAAGATGGTGCTGGCTATGGTGATTTCGGGGGCGCTGGCCGGGCTGGCGGCAACCCACTATGTGCTGGGCGCGGGCATGGACGGCACCTATCGGCTCAAGACCGCCATTCCCTCGAGTGTGGGCTTTGACGGTATCGCGGTGGCCCTGATGGGCCAGAACATGCCGCTGGGCATTTTTCTCTCGGCCACCCTGTTTGGCGTGCTGCTGGCGGGGGGCGTCTCGCTGAATGCTCAACTCGGCATCAGCAACCAGATCATCCAGGTCTTGCAGGCCCTGATTATCCTTTTCATTGCGGTGGGAGGGCTTTTGCCCCGCTACTTTACCGACCCACTGCGAGCGGCCCAGGTCGAAACCGAGGCCAAAGCCGAACAGGAGGCCAGGCAAGCCACATCTGCATCTGCGCCGGCAGGGGGGGGCTAACCCATGGAAATCGTCATTGCGCTCTTCTTTTCGACCCTGCGGCAGGCTGCGCCGCTCTTGCTAACCTCGCTGGGCGGGTTGTTCTCCGAGCGTAGCGGGGTGGTGAACATTGCCCTCGAGGGCATGATTTTATTCGGGGCGGCTGCCGCGGCCATTACCGTCAACCGCATCGAAGTGGCTACCGGGGGCCTCGAGGCCTTCTGGATTCCCTGGGTGGGTTTGCTGGCCGGGGCTGCGGTGGGCGGCCTGGTGGGTTTGGTTCACGCCATTGCCTCCATCAAGTACCGCGCCGACCAGATTGTCTCGGGTACCGCTATCAATATTGCGGCCCTGGGAGCGCCCTCGATTGTTTTGCAGGTGCTCTACAACAACACCTCCACCTCCCAGGAAGTACAAAACCGCCTGCCCAATGTAGATCTCGGGCCTAGCAGCGTTTCCATCCTGGTGATTTTCGCCTTTTTGCTGGTGCCGGTGGTCTGGTGGGTGTTGTTTAAAACCCCCTGGGGTCTGCGTTTGCGGGCGGTGGGCGAGCACCCCGAAGCGGCCGAGACCATGGGTGTGAACGTGATTCGGATGCGCTATACGGCGGTAATTTTGTCGGGGGTGCTGGCCGGAATTGCGGGGGCGTACCTCTCGATTGGCTTCCTTAACCAGTTCATTCGGGCCATGAGCGCGGGGGCCGGCTTTATTGCCCTGGCGGCCCTTATCTTTGGCAAGTGGCATCCGTTTGGGGTGCTGGGAGCTACTTTGCTGTTTGGCTTTGCCCAGGCGCTGGCCATTCAGCTTCAGGGCGGGGATATTTTGCCGGCCACCATCGTGCAGGCCCTGCCCTTCATCCTGACCATGCTGGTGCTGGCAGGCTTTATTGGGCGGAGCCGTCCGCCGGCGGCGGTGGGCAAGCCATACGACAAATAGGGCAGAGAGGTCAGGGTACCTGGGCCAGGGGTAATGCGCGGCTCTATGGCTCAAAGGCTCTGGTGGGCACCAGTTGCACGTACGCTACCGCCCGGGCTACCGTGGAGAAACCCAGCAAAAGCAGGTACATGACGATCTGGAAGGGTATCCAGGTGGACAGGGTCGAGACCAGCACGAGCGACTCGAGGATGGCAATCAGCAGGAGGTGGTTCAAAAGCCCTCCCTGTTGCATTAAATCCCAGCCCTTGCGAATGGCTTTGGGCCAGGTCTGGTCGTCATCTACCATGATCTGGAAGGTGTAAAACCACAGCAAATTGATGGCGGCCAGACTCAAATAACCCAGCAAAGAGGCCAGCAGGGTGTTCGGCACGGCAACCGGAAGGCCCACCACAAACGCCGCCAGGGCGCTGGCCACAAACACGATGCCGGCCACAATGTTGTGGGAGGTGGTGTTGCCCCAGAGGGCCTGGGGGTTCCATTGGCCGGTGCGGGCATAGCGCATTAGCACGGTGTAGACGCCTACCTGCATGGGCCCCGCCATCAGGCCCAGAGTAAAAGCGCTCGTTAGCAGGGCTTGTACCAGCAACCAAACAATGCCAATGGGGTGCTGGGCTAAAAGCCCAATGCTACGAGTAATTACCTCCCCTGTGTTAAGCATCTGGAGCCTCCAACAAGGGTGGGCATAAGAGATGGTGGACTTCAGCCAAATGCTTGTTGTCCTGCTCCTCCCGATAGTTGAACCGGGCCTCCCGGCGCTCCAGTGGATTCACCCCAATAGCCTACAACCTGGATTTTTACTGGATGGAAGGTCCGGTGTGCACCACAAACGATCACTCCCGCCGAAGTTCACTCTTGTGCACCGTTAGCCAACTGCCTTCCTCGGTGATCAGATCCACGGTTCCGGCCAGGGGGTTGAGCTTGGCGACCTTGCCGCAGGTGCCCTGGATGCTACAGGCCTTGGAATTTTTGCGGGGCAGGTCGGCCAGAAGCTCCTGGTAGTGGTCGTGCTCGTACTGCAAGCAACACAGCAGGCGTCCGCAGGGCCCCGAGATTTTTTCCGGTGAAAGCGGAAGTTGCTGGTCGCGGGCCATCTTGATGGAGACCTGGGCAAAGTCCTGGAGCCAGCTCGAGCAGCACGACTCCATCCCGCAGGCCCCCAGGGTGCCCAGGTAGGCGGTCTGGTCGCGGGGGCCCAGGGCAATGAACTCCACTCGAGCCCCTGCCAGTTTGTTCAGCTCGTTGACCCAGCGCCTGAGGTCTATGCGCTCCTCGGCGGCGTATTGCACCGAGATATGGTTGCCATCCAGGGTGAACTCGCAGCCCAGCACCTTGGCCCGGACGCCCTCCCGGCGCAGGCGGGCCTTGAGCCACCACTGCACCTCTTCGCCCCGGTTTTTGAGCCTGGCGTGGTTATCCAGGTCTTCTGGGGTGGCAACGCGCACCACTTCCCCCACAGCGTTGCCCAGGTGGGGTTTGGTACGCACCTTGGCCAGCTCCAGCCCCCGTGGGGTTCGCACCACCACCCAGCTACCCACCGGTGGGGGCAGGTCGCTGAACTTGTAGTCGTAAATTTTAGGGCCATGCGCAAATCGCACGCCAACACATTCCATGAAAACCTCCCAAAAGGGCCTGCTGCCTGGGGCCCGTGAGTCGTTATACGACGGATTGCAAAGAGCTTACAATCCAAGCCTAGCCTAAAGCAGAATCACTCCGGAAATCTAGAGCCGTGCCAGCTTAAGGGCCAGCCAGGTCTGCACCAGGTCTTCGCTTACATAAGCAGAAAGGGCGTCCTGGGCGCGGCTGAGGGCCTCGAGGGCAGCCCGATAGGCCGGGCTTTCGGCGGGGAACGCCTCGCCTAGCCGTCGTCCAAGGTAGGGGAGGGCATCCTCGTTTTCCAGCAGCAACTTGAGGGCTTCCAGGGTCTGGGCCGGCCCGGCCCGCAGGGCTTCCAGTACCCCTTGCGTGCGTCCGGTCAGCCTGGCAAACTCGGCGGGGTTCGCCAGGGCCCAGCGCACTTTGCCGGGGGACCCCTGGGCAAAAGCCAGCACCTCGGGGTCGGTGGTCAGGGTGCGGAGCAGGGCTTCGGGCAAAGGCGAGAAACTGACCTCGAGGCTCCGGCTCACCAGGGTGGGCAGCACCAGCTCGCGGCTGGGGGCTACCAGAATCAGCCGGGCAAAAGCCGGGGGCTCTTCCAGCACCTTGAGCAGGGCATTGGCGGCGGGCTCCCCCAGCCAGTGCGCTCCGTCGATGACCGCGACCTTGGCCTTGAAGCGGGGGTAGGTGGCAATCCAGTCCAGCAGATTTATTTCCTCGCCGCCCTCGCGGGGCGCGATTTGCTCGAGGCGGATCTGTAGAACTCGGGCTTTTCTGCCGGTCTTGGTCTCGCTCTGGGGGGCAATTTCCAGGTAGTCGGCGGGGGGCTCAAGGCGACAGGAAGCACAACGGCCACAGGGTGGAAACCCTTGCTCGCAGTTGAGCCCGGCTGCGAACCACCGCGCTACCGTCCGGCGCCCCACCCCTTCCGGGCCGGTAAAAAGCAAGGTCTGAGCCCGTAGCTTGGGCAAAAGCTCGAGGATTCTTTGATGTCCGAGGATTTGCATGGCCATTGGTCAGAGCTAAGTAAAGCACAAAATCGGTTACGCAGTGTCTCGAACAGACCATCATTTTGCGGCTGCTTTCGGCCTTCGGCTTTGTGCTGGCCTGGTTGCGGCAAAGTTTCGGAGGCTCTATTACTTTCCAAGCACCAGTCGCTCGTAAAGCCACATGGGGAACTGCTCGTGGTGCAGGCGAGAGAGTACGTGCTCGAGGTTGTACTTGACGCGGAAGAACTCCACAGTGTCTTCTTCGGTGTCCCAGATGGCGTAAGCCGCTCCGGTCACGCCGTCTCGGGGCTGACCGGTGGAGCCGGGGTTGATGATGGCTCTGGCCTTGGGCGCTACGACGAGTTCGCCGCCATTGGCGTAGCGCTGGTAGCGCACCCAGCGCCCCTGGGGGGTGTTGACATCGGTAGTGGTGGCCTGGCCGCGCACGGTGGTGCTTTCCAGGCTCAGGTAGCTGCCGGCCAAGTGGGTGTGTCCGTGGAAAATCCAGCGGTGGCTTACCTGATTGAACACCTCCCGGGCCTGCTCGAGCTCTTCTAGGTAGGCTAGTGGGTCCAGCGGACTGCCGTGAACCAGCAGCGCACCCTCGACCTCAGCGGTCCAGGGCAGCCTGGACAGATACTCGCGGTTCTCGAGGCTGATGCGTTCGGCCTGCCAGGATAAAATTTCCAGCACCGGCCCTTCAATCTGCATGGACTTGATCTCTAGCAGCCAGATGTCGTGGTTGCCCATCACACCTACGGCATTGACCGAGCGCAACCAGTCCAGCACCCGGTTGACATCGGGGTAATAGCCCACCGCATCGCCCAGGAAAAGTACCTGGTCGTAGCCCCTGGCTTCCTTGAGGACAGCCTCGAGGGCGGGCCAGTTGCCATGTAGATCGGAAACTATTAGGTAGCGCACAATACTCCCATCATACCCAGCCTTTGTGGAAAAGCGTTGTGAAACCAGGAGGAAATACGAGGTCGAACAACATTTTTCTCATACTTGAACCTCATGCTAGCAGCCCCCTCCCGATTCGGCGGGCCATTTC
>CALFDH010000007.1 GCA_937950405.1 uncultured Meiothermus sp. | reverse complement strand
AAGTATGGGGCTCGCCTTCGGCTTTTGGCTTTGAGCTACTTGAGCGAAACAGCTGTTCTTGTCAGAGCCTATCCAGGCCAAACCACGCAGCGTATGATTGGCTTTGTGAGTCAGGCTTTTGTGATTGGTATTGCGGGGGGTACTGGCAGCGGCAAAACCACCGTAACCGAGGCGGTGATAAATGCGGTGGGACCGTCGCATGTGGCTTTGCTGCCAATGGACAACTACTATAAGGACAACCGACACCTGCCCTTTGAAGAGCGCCTGAAGCTGAGCTACGACCATCCCGATGCTTTCGATCTGGAACTTTATTTGCAACACATCCAGCACATTGTTTCGGGTCGGCCGGTCTCGATTCCGGTTTATTCGTTCAAGGAGTACACCCGGGCCTCTGAGACCATAGAGGTGAAGCCTGCGCCGGTGGTGGTCCTCGAGGGCATCATGCTGCTGGTGGATGCGGCCTTGCGGGCCGAGATGAACCTCAAGGTTTTTGTGGACACCGATGCCGATGTGCGCTTTATCCGACGATTGCAGCGCGATATTCTCGAGCGGGGCCGCACGGTGGAAAGTGTCATTCAGCAGTATCTGGAGCAGGTGCGCCCCATGCACCTTTCGTTTGTCGAGCCCTCCAAGCGCTATGCCGACGTCATTATTCCCCACGGCGGTCACAACGAAGAGGCTCTGGCCATGCTGACCGCCAGGGTACGGAGCCTGGTGCCTGCAGAACAGGCTGGTCATGGGGGTTGGCTTTGAATCTACGCAACCTGTTGCGAATAGGGGTTATGGTGTCGGCAGTGCTGAGTTTGCCGGCGCTCTTGCCGCGGATGCAGGCCGAACGTCCGGGGCCGGTGGTGCTCATTATGGACGGCGAGGAGGTGGCCGAACGGGCCCGCTTCACCGGCCAAACTTTTTTGCAGGTGATGCAGCAATACCGGGCCCTGGGGGTGCAGGGGGTCGCGCTGTATGAACAATCGGTGCGAAACTGGGTGAGCCGGGGGCTTCTGACCAGCCATCCGGCCAACACCCTGCAACTGGTGTACCCCAACGCCCAGATCAAGCCCGGCTGGTTTTACCTGACCGGCCCGGCGAGCCTCCTGGATGCCATGGTGGCGCGGTGGAACATCCCCACCGAGCGGGTGCTGATTGGCACCCAGACCTGGCTGGCCACTCCGGTCAACGTGGACTTTTTCCCGGCGGGTTACGACCTGGCCCTGGCCCGCGAGCTCAAGGCCCAGGGCTTTTACCTGGTGGCCCGGCCCTTCGACCACCCCTACCGCAAATACGACGTAGAGCTGATTCCTCCCGAGACCGACGCGGTGGTTTTTGCAGGGCTGGATGTGCTGGGCTACAAAGACAACCTCGAGACCGTGGCCTCGGGCCTGCAAGGCAAGCCCATCGCCTGGATCGAGGGCACCCCCCAGCGGGGCTTTGCCCAGCTCAGCCGCACGCTGCCGGTCAAACGGCTCTTTAGCATCCGGCCAGAGTGGCAAGACAAGCTCTCTCCCGCCGAAACCGCCGACAAGTTTGTGTTGGCCGCCCGCGAGCGCGGGCACCAGTTGCTCTACCTGCGGCCCTACAAGCAACCGGGCGACACCGAGGCTTTTCTGACCATCCTGCGTCGCGACCTCGAGCGCTCGCGCATTCCCATCGGCGCGCCCACCGCCCGCGACTTTAGTCCATCGCCGCTCCGCTTTGTGGCCCTGGTGGGCATTCTGGCGGGGCTGGCCCTGCTGGCTTTGGGGCTGCCGCAGCCCTGGGGCATTCCGGTAGCGGTACTGCTCACCCTGTTGGCCCTGGGGGTAGCCGGTGGAGATGCCGGGCCCCTGCTGGCCGCAATGGTGTTCCCTGCGCTGGGCTTCCTCGAGCGTCATCTGCCGGGTTTGCGCTTGTGGTTGGCGGCGGTGCTCTATTCGCTGGCCGGGGTGGTGTTTCTGGCGGCCCTGGGCAGCACCCCCCAGAGCGTGCTGGGCCTCGAGCCCTTCCGGGGGGTCTCGCTGACCCTGGTGGTGCCGCCCCTGCTGGTGGCGCTCTCGTTTTTGCCTGTGGCTTACAAGCCCGCCCTCAACGCCCTGTACAACCATCCCCTGAAGCTGGGCGAGGTGGCGGTGGCGCTCCTGGGGTTGGCGGTGGTGGGGCTCGCAGTGCTGCGCCGTGGCAACGATGCGGCGCCCTCCATTGTGCCGGAGTGGGAGTTGCAGCTTCGGGCCTTCTTGCAGGACGTGATGGTGCGGCCCCGCTTCAAGGAGATTTTCGCCCACGCCCTGGCCCCGGTGGCGCTGCTGCTGCCCTGGCCAACCTGGCTTAAAAACGTGCTGCTGGTGCTGGTGGCGGTGGGGATGGGCTCCATCCTGAACACCTTTTCGCACTACCACACTCCGCTCAGCATCTCCTTTTTCCGGGTGCTCAACGGCCTCTTGATTGGCCTGCTGGTGGGGCTGGTGGGGGTCTGGGTGGTGCGGCGCCTGCGTGAATGGTGGCTCAGATAGAAGCATTTAATCCTGGGGCGTGCCAAGATATAACAAACCTGGAGGGGTATTCATGCGCGTGGGGGTCAGCGGGTATTACGGCTTTCAAAATGCGGGCGACGAGGCCATCCTCGAGGCCATTGTGCATGAAATCAAGGCCCGCGGCCACGAGGCCGTGGTGTTCTCCCACAATCCCGGCGAAACCGCCCAGCGCTACGGGGTCGAGGCCGTCAAGCGCACCCAGCCGCTGGAAGTCTGGAAGGCGCTGGGCACCCTGGATCTGCTCTTATCGGGCGGGGGCGGTCTGTTGCAGGACAAGACCTCGAGCCTGAGCCTGTGGTACTACCTGACCATTTTGGGCCTGGCCCGCCGTCGGGGCAAGCCGGTGTATGTGTTCAACCAGTCACTGGGGCCCCTCAGCAAGCGGGGTGAGCAGCGGGTAAGGCGGGCCTTACGGGGTGTGTCGTGCTTCTTTCGAGATGAAGGCTCGCTCGAGTACGGGCGCAAGCTGGGGCTCGAGGTTCACCTGGGGGCCGACCCGGCCTTGCTCCTGGCCCCGCCGCCGGTAGAACGCGAGCCCAATATGGTGGTGCTGGTGCCCAAATACGGCACCGAGGAAGCCACCGCCAACCTGCATAAGCTGGCCGACCGGCTGCGGGTAGAGGGCTACGAGGTGGTCATTTTGGCCCTGCAGCCGGGCTTCGACGAACCGGTACTGGAAAAGTTCAGCAGCTTCACCCGAGAGCTGGCCTGGGACCCTCGCCGGGTGAGCTACCTGCTGGCCCAGGCGGGTTACGTAATCTCGGTGCGCCTGCACGGGGCCATTCTGGCGGCGGCTGCCGGAACCCCCTTTGCCGGCATCGCCTACGACCCCAAGGTGGCGGGTTTCTGTCGCGACGCCGGTGCGGTGTATGTGGACCTGCCCGGCGACCCCGACCTGCTGGCCTCGGCGGTGCTTACGCAACGCCAGCCCAACTGGAGTGCCATCGAAACCATGAAAACCCGCGCCCGCAGCAGCTTTGATCGGGTGCTCTCTAGCCGGCCCCAGGGGCGTGTGCAGCGCTCGAGGTAATGGCTGTCCGATTGGCCTGCGACCTTCGACATCTCCAGCATCGTTTCAGGCGGTTGCTGCTAAGTATCTCCACGATAGGAACGTAATGGGCAGGGAAAGGGTGATTCATGAGGCCGCGCCGTTGCAAACCCCAGAATTCGCACTTCCGTTGAGATGCATGATATTTCTATACGCGGGCGCACTTAGAGCGGGATATTTCCGTGCTTCTTGTAGGGCCGCTCCTCTTGCTTGGTGGAGAGCATCTCGAGGTGCTGGATCAAAAGCCGACGGGTCTCGCTAGGGTCAATTACATCGTCAATATAGCCCCGCCCAGCCGCCACATAAGGGTTGTCGAAGGCTTTTTTGTATTGGGCAATTTTGGCTTGTCGGGTTGCAGCAGGGTCGGGTGAGGACTGAATTTCCTTGCGGTAGATGATATTAGCAGCCCCCTCAGCGCCCATCACCGCCACTGCTCCGGTAGGCCAGGCCAGCACCACATCGGCCCCCATATCGCGGGAGTTCATGGCCAGGTAGGCCCCGCCATAGCTCTTGCGGGTAATCAGGGTAATCTTGGGTACGGTGGCCTCGGCATAGGCGTAGAGCATTTTAGCCCCATGGCGGATGATGCCCTGATGTTCCTGCGCCACGCCGGGCAGGAAGCCGGTTACGTCCACCAGGGTCAGAATGGGAATGTTGAAGCTGTCGCAGGTGCGAATGAAGCGGGCGGCCTTGTCCGAGGCGTTGATGTCCAGCGCCCCGGCCATATAGCGCGGGTTGTTGGCCACAATCCCGATGCTTTGGCCGCCCAGGTGAGCAAACCCCACGATAATGTTTTTGGCAAAGTTGGTGTGCAGTTCCAGAAACTCGCCCTCGTCCACGATGGTCTCGATAATCTGGTGCATGTTATAGGGGCGGCGCGGGTCGGGGTGCACGAGGTCGAGTAGCTCGGGGGTTCTGCGGTTTTTGGGGTCGCCGTTGGCCCTCAGAGGGGGCTTTTCTTTGGCGTTTTGAGGGAGGTAAACCAGCAGTTTCTTGATGGTCTCGAGCACGCCCTGGTCCCCCTCGCACTCGAGGTGGGCTACCCCCGACTTGGCGGTGTGAACCTCCGAACCCCCCAGTTGCTCGAAGGTGACTTCCTCGCGGGTCACGCTCTTAATCACTTCCGGCCCGGTAATGAACATGTAGCTGTTGCCCTTGCTCATCAGCACAAAGTCGGTGATGGCCGGGCTGTAAACAGCTCCGCCCGCGCAAGGGCCCAGAATGGCCGAGATTTGTGGCACCACGCCCGAGTAAATAGCGTTGCGGTAAAACACCTCGCCGTAGCCCGACAGGCTGTCCACGCCTTCCTGGATGCGGGCCCCTGCCGAGTCGTTGAGACCAATTACCGGAGCGCCCACCTTGACGGCCATATCCATTGCGTGGGCAATCTTCTGCCCGTGGGTCTTACCCAGGCTCCCACCCAGCACGGTAAAATCCTGGCTAAAGACAAATACCGTGCGTCCGCCTACCTTGCCATAACCGGTAATGACCCCGTCGGCAGGTGCTCGTATACCTTGCATCAGCTCGGTCTCGGGGTGTTCGGCAAAGGGTTGCAGTTCGACAAAGGTACCTTCGTCGAGAAAATACCGAATGCGCTCACGGGCAGTCATTTTGCCAGCTTCGTGCTGCTTTTTGATTCGTTCTGGCCCGCCGCCTGCTTCGATTTGTTTGCGTCGCTCTTCCATTTCAGCCAGCAGCTCTTCCATCCAAGCCCGCGTGTTGTCTGCCATAGCGTATGTATCTTACCAATGGGCTCTGGTGTCAAAGATACCTGCAGCATTGCTAGGGTTGGATTGACTCCAAAAAACGCGCACTGTGTTACATGAAGCATATGGCCGATAGCCCACAGCCGATGGCCGAAACACGACAAGCGGTGAACTGTGAAACTGCTGCAGCGGCAGCAATGGCGAGAAAATTACAACAGCACTGTTCTAATGGAAATTGAGTGCAATAATAGCTAGAAGTGGCCCGAAAACGCAAAACCAAGCCAAAGCCCTCCTACAAACCGTGGCTGGCCCTGCTTCTGGCAGCCGTTCTGGTGATGCAGGTCGGTTACTTGAGTGGGGCGATTCGAGTGCCCCTGCCAGCATCTGGGGCTGCTACCAGGCCAGCCCAGAGCCCTACTGTTGCCGCTACCCCGGCTGCTACGGCCCAGCCAATGTCTGGGGTGGAGCCGAAGCCCAACCCGCCTCCACCGCTTCAAAAGCCTTCAAGCAGGACGCTTGAGGAAACGGTGCTGATCGCCCCGCCCAGTCAGGACCCATCCCCTGAAGCCCTGGAGCAGCCAGTGCGGCCCTCGGCACCCATCTCGAGGCCCACCCCCAACCCCCAATCCCAGCCCTTAACAGAAAAGAACTCCCCCCAGCCACACCCGTCTCATACCGGGGTCGTGCGCCGCATCGTGCCGGTCGGGGAGGAAAAACTGGTAGCCCTGACCTTCGACGATGGCCCCTGGCCCGACACCCTGGCGGTGTTGGAGGTGTTGCGACAGTATGGCGTGAAGGCTACTTTTTTCTGGGTGGGGTTGCACCTGCAAAAGCGGCCCGAGATTGCCGTGCAGGTGGTGGCGGAAGGCCACGCCATCGGCAACCACTCCTGGAGCCACCGCAACACCCCCATGACCCCGGAGGAAGCCGGAGAGGAAATTGAGCGTACCGCAGCACTTATCAGGCACACCACGGGCCTTTCTACCTCCTTATTCCGGCCTCCTGGGGGCCGCCTGCACAACGGTCTGGCTGATTATGCCTTGCAGCAGGGATATACGGTGGTGCAGTGGTCGGTCTTGAGCAAGGACACGGAGCCGCTCGAGGCGCTGACTATTGCGGATAACGTGCTTCAGGGGGTTCAGTCCGGCAGCATTGTTTTGCTGCACGATGGTGGGGGGGATCGCAGCAAAACGGTGGAAGCCTTGCACACCATTCTGCCAGCCTTACAAGCCCAGGGGTATCGGTTTGCGACCGTGCCGGAATTGTTGGAGTCGAACCGAGCTGCTGTTCCAAAGGCACATGCAAACTAAGAAAACTGTTTGCTCACTGCAAAATACTAAAGTGTCGAAGCTGTCCAGGATTAGGTTTACTCCAGCCTGTATTTCTCCCGTTGGTTGCTTACCTCAACTGTCGGTTGGATTGGATTATTTGCCTGAACAGCAACACCATTTCGGCAGTGGGCTCTTTTCTCACCAGCCTGGGTACTATACGCTGTTTGATCGGGACGATGGAAGAACTTGATCAGCTTATCCGTTCGGGGCGCTACGAGGAAGCCCGAAGCCGCATCCTGGCTGGGGAAGAGGGGGATGCCGATGGGTTGGCGGTGTTGCTGGAACTGCGCGACTGGCTGCGGCTGAAAGAGTACGGCAAGGCCCAGAAGCTCCTGGAACAGGATGGCGACCTGATTGCAAGCTACCTGGATGTGCCTCAGGCCAAGGCGGCCATCGAAGCTTTTGACCAGGAAGATGAAAGCAAAATTGCCGCCTACCTCGACCACCCCCACCTGGGCGCCGAGGCCTGGGCTGCGCTGGGCCTGGTGCGTATTCGCGGCGGTAATCGGGAAGAGGCCCGAAAGGCTTTTAATTCGGCCCTGCTGGCCGACCCCGGCCATTACCGGGTCAAGACCAACCTGGCCAACCTGACCCTCGAGGCCGGCCAGACCGACGAAGCCATTCGTATGTACGAAGAGGTGCTCAAACTCAACCCCGAGTATCCCCTGGCGCATCACAACCTGGGCGCGGCCTACCGCAAAAAGGGCCAGATTGACAAATCGGTGTACCATATCAAGCGCGGCCAGCGCTTGCAGATGCAGCCTGCGACCCGCCCGCCCCGATCGGTGGTGCCTGGCGCTGCGGCCCCGTTGCCCTTACCCGAACGCCGCCCCTTGTTGGGCAGCTTTGGCAACCGCTGGTGGCTTTGGCTTTTGGTTATTGTGGTGGTGTATTTGCTGCTGAACCGCCAACCTTGAGCTGAGGGCCGAAACCTCTTCGTCCATGGTGTGTTTCAGGATTCAAAAAGACAGAGCACGCTACACATCTTTGAGCCAGCTTCAAGTATGCCATGTCCTGAGACGCAAGGCTGATAAACGTGCCTCGCCAGGGTGAGGCACGTCTGCTGGTTCCTTCTCGTTTCCGTGGGCGGCCACCTTTGTGAAGAGCGCGGAATTGTGGAACTGAGAAAGGCTACCTCAAGGATGCCAGGCCCGCGAGGTTCTCAAGCCTGCTCCAGCATTTTCCCGGCAAGGTACTTGAAGCTCTCCTCAACCCCCTCACCCGTTTTGGCGCTGGTGTAGCGGAGATCCCAGCCTCTGGCTCGAAGATCGTCTAGCTGAGCTTGGCTCACGGCCCAGGGCAGGTCGTGTTTGTTGAGCATCAGGGTAAAGGGAACTGACCCCAGCACCTCCTGTGCACGCTGCTGAATACTTTGGGCAACCTCGAGGGTCTCGGGGCGGGTACCATCGGCGACTAGCAAGTAGCCCGAACTACCCCGCAAGTAAAACGATTGCACCCGCTGGAACTGGTCTTCACCGTAAAGGTCCCACAACACCAAGCCGACTTCTTGATGACCTACCGGTACGACTTTCTTGTCAATTTTGACCCCCACGGTGGTCTGATACTTTTCTGAAAAAATGCCGTGCACATACCGTGCAACCAAGCTGGTTTTGCCCACGGCGAATGCGCCCAGCATGCAGATTTTTTTCTGAATCACCTGTTAGTCCCCCACCCTTCCTGGATTGAAAATGAACAGCAAATGCATCTGAATAGAGGCTTCACAATGGTGAGTGCAGTTTACGGTTGCAGGTGCAGTGGACGCAAGGGGTTGGTCTGGTGGAATATTGCCCGTATCATCTGCGGAGCGGCTCGAGCACAAGCTGGCTGGTATCGAGCCGCTCCACTCCCAGCAAAGGGGCCAGGTTGCGCAGACGGCTGAGCCAGGCCACGGTGCTGCGGCCCGAGACCACCAGAACCCCATCGCGCCAGGCCAGCCGCACCGTGCCGGGGGTGTCCAGGCGCTGCTGGATGCGCCTGAGCACCATTTCGGGCTCGAGGGACTGGTAGGGCTGCCAGGTAGCCCGGAGCTGCTCGGGGCGAAGGGGAAGACCCTCGAGCAGGGTCTGGGGGTCAGCGGCCAGGGGGTCGCGCAGGCCGCGCACTTCATAGCGGCGAGGTGCTTCGGTAACCACGATGCCAGGGGTTTGGGACAGGCGCTTCAGGTACGTCTCCCAGGCTCGCTGGGCCTGGAAGTTGTTCCAGCCCCACCAGACCAGGCCGGCGAGCAACAGAGCGGAGGCCAGCCAGACTACATAGGGCCGACGGCGCTCGGGGTGCTTGTACTGGGTTTCCAGCAAGGCTTCCAGCATGGGCTGGACATCAGCTAAAACCCGATTATCGCCCGAATAGCGCCGCAATTCCTCAGCAAAACGGGTATGAATTTCCGAAAGGGTGTCCTGTAAGCGCCCCTGTAGCTCCGGGGGCGGGGTACCGCGAACTACCGCCGCCAGGACGGCCTGGGCGCTCTGCTCGACCACCAGTACCCGCTCACCAAAATTCACCGTGTTCAGCCCCGCCTGTGGATCGAAGGAATCCCGCACAAAATCGCCGATGGCCGTGAGCATGCCCGAGACCAGGGCGCCGTCCTGGACATTGACCCCTTCGGCTACCTGATGGGCCAGCAACAGCCCGCTGTCTCGCTGGATTAGCAGCACCTGCTCCACCCGGTACAGGAGGGTGTGCGAGAGCACCACCTCGGCAAAGGTCTTGCCGGTAGAGAGGGCCTCGAGCCGCCAGCGGAGGCCCTGGAGGCTGAAGACCTGGTCGAGGGTTTGGTTGAGGCTCTGGGTCAGCGAGGCAAACAGGCTGGCCACCGCCCGGCGAATAGCCGGCAGCAAGACCGGAAACAAAATTTCCACCAGCAACCTGGGGTTGCGCCGCACCAGCCGCACAAAGGTTTCTTCCAGAATCGGGTTCAGGGCATACTGAATCGATTTATCCGTGTGGGCCCTCCGAACCAGGGCCTCAGGGAGCACTTTAGAGACCTGCTCCTCCCAGAGCTTGGGGTTTTGCAATTCCTCCAGGGCTTGCTGCTCGGGCTCGAGCAACAAGCGCCGCAGCGCCTCGAGGTCGCCTTGAGGGGAGGGGGGAGGGGGGTGCGCCATGACCAGGGTGGGGCGTGGAAGGGGGAGGTAAGCGGCTGCCGCTTCGAACCCGTTGCTCTAGCCCTTGCGTAGCTTATCGGCCAACCCCTCTAGCAGTTGGGCCAGGGTGGAGCGGTCGGTTTTGCTCAAGCGCAGCTCATCTATAGCGGCCTGAAGGCTGGTGGCCAGTTGGTCGAGCTTCTTACCGAGCTCTTTGCCCTGGTCCTTCAGATCGGCCCGCAACTCTTTCATCTGCGAGGCCAGTTCGCCTTCCAGGTTGCTTACGGCGGTGTCGAGGTTCTCCTGGAGTGACCGATCGGCAACTTCCCGATCCTGTGCTTCTTGCTCCAGGAGACCGACTAACCGGCTTTCTAGGGCTGCGATTCGCTCGAGCAGGCTCTGGTTCATCTGTTCTGCGCTGTTCTGAACGCGCTGCTCCAGGCCCTGGAGTTTGCG
>CALFDH010000006.1 GCA_937950405.1 uncultured Meiothermus sp. | reverse complement strand
CCCAGATATAGGTAGCTGTCAGGAGGGTTTCTGCGTCAAGATAGTAGAGGGGGTGCTCGCGATCTGAGTGCATAGCACCCCCTCTTTTTTCACATCTCGGAGTCCAGAACAAGTAGCACACGAAGGCATTTCTGGCGCCATTCTCCTATATTGCTTACGGGGTGTTGCCACCTTCTCCCGCTGGGGGAGAAGGCAAGGGGTTCTGGTGGATTTGGCAAAAAGCCAACACTGGCATGACCGTAACTAATACCAAATCTGCGCGTGAGCGGCGCTAAACGCGCCCCTCACTTGCCGTGCCAGGGGGCGCGTCCGAGGGACTTGCATATCGCTTATGGGTCACTTCTGGGCAGTTTTGGTATTAACTCTCAGCGCACAACGCTAAGAGGCTGGGCTGTAATACCCATTACCGACGGATGACCTGGCCTGTTCTGGGTTGCAGCAGTCCTGCCAGCAGGGTAATCACCACTGCCAGCCCCGCTACCAGTGCAAACGACACCCGCAGCGAGGTAGCCTGGGCAATCAGCCCGATAACCGGCGGACCCGCCAGAAAGCCCAGATAGCCCAGGGTCGCTACCGAAGCCAGTGCAACCCCCGGCTCAACCCCCGGCACACGCCCTGCCGCGCTAAAAGCCAGGGGGAACAGGGTGCAGTAGCCCAGCCCAATCATTACAAAGCCCAGCAGGGCCACCTCTGGACGGTCAGCAAGCAGTGTCGCGACAAAGCCAGCCGCAGCTAACAGACCGCCTCCTCTGGCCAGGGCCACCGGGCCGAAGCGGTGGGTAAGGGCATCGCCGGTCAGGCGCCCCACCACCATAGCCACCGAGAACGCCGAGAAAGCCAGCGCCGCCACGGCCTCGCTACTGCCAATCACTTGCTTCATGTAGACGGCACTCCAGTCGGCCACAGCGCCCTCGCCCAGGCCGGTGCAGAACACGATCAAACCCAGCCCCAGGAGCACGCCTCTGGGCCATACAAAGCGTGGCCCGCTCGAGACAGGCCGAACCTCATACAAATGCCGGGAAGCCCAGAGCATCCCCAGCGCTGAGGCCACGGCCATCCAAATGAAAAAAGGGAGCGGCCCCATCCCCGCAGCGGCGGCTGCACCGCCCAGGGCAGCCCCAATCAGGCCCCCCAGGCTAAAGAGCGCGTGGAAGCTAGACATAATAGGCCTTGCGTAGCGTTTCTCGGCCTCCACGGCCTGGGCGTTCATCGAGATGTCCATGGCCGCGTTGGTGAAGCCAAAGACGAAAAGCGCCAGGGCCAGTGTCCAGCCACTGGGGGTCAGGGCCAGTAGCGGCAGCGAGAAGCAGTTGCTCAGGGCAGCCAGCGTTACCACTGGGCGGCTGCCCAGGTGGGCAATCAGCCAGCCGGTGAGGGGCAAGGCCAGCACCAACCCCACCGGTGCGCCCAACAGCACCAAGCCCAGCTCACCGGTATTGAGGCCCAGGCTTTGCTTGATGGCCGGGATGCGCGAAACCCAGGCTGCCAGAACGAAGCCACAAACAAAAAAAGTCAGGTAGATGGCGAGTCTGGCCAGGGGCAGGTTGTCCGGTCTGGTGGGCATCGCATTCACGCATCAATCCTTTCCCGGCTGGCTCTGCCGGCTGGAAGCCCCAAACGGATCTTTACTCCCTCGAGCCCCCAATGCATCTCACC
Source organism: uncultured Meiothermus sp. (assembly GCA_937950405.1). Lineage (GTDB taxonomy): Bacteria > Deinococcota > Deinococci > Deinococcales > Thermaceae > Meiothermus. The sequence continues at coordinate 27,701 of CALFDH010000006.1, read as the reverse complement.
TTCGGTAACACTCACCGGGCCAGCCTCTCGATCAGGTCGCGGTGCTGCGGAAATTGCCGGATGAGCTCCGCTTGTTGGGCCAGCTCGAAGTCGGCAAAGTCGAAACCAGGGGCCATGGTACAGCCGACCAGGGCAAAGGTTTTGGGTGCATCTAAGCTGGCTGCAAACCAGCAACCCGCAGGAACAACTTGCTGGAAATGCTGCCCCTGGCCGGGGTCTGGGCCTAGCTTTAGACAAGAGCGCTTCCCATGCGGCGAAATCAGCCACAAGGAGAGCGAACTGCCGGTGTAGAAGTGCCAAACCTCGTCGCTCCTCAGCCGATGAAAGGCCGAAAAATCGGGGTATTCTAGTAAGAAGTAGATGGCAGTCGAAAAGGGTCTATGGCCCTTGTAGCGGTGGGGCAGGTGGGGCTCGGCGATGGCCTCGTTGGCGATGTAGGTTTGACGGTAGAACCCCCCCTCCGGGTGCGGCTCTAACCCCAGATAATCCACCCAAAATTTCGCACTATCCATGCTGAATCTACCCCCTACGGCTGGATGGTTCAAAACAGATGGCGAGAGTCCCGGCCCAGGGTGTTGCCGAGCTGTGCGGGTACAGTGGCAAATATACCCTGACCGGGGCCTACCGGCGGCGCTTGCCCGAACGCAGCAGGCCGCCCGAATCGGGCCAGATGCCATCGGCGATCAGGTGTAGCCACTGCGAGGCATAATACCCCAATATCAGCGCCCATAAAATTTCCTGAGGCGGTGCATTAAGCTGGGCTTGCAGGTTGAATTTGAGGCCCACGTAGCCTGCAATGGCGGTAATGACCCAGTACAGCACCACTCCCATCGCACCCAGGTACAGCAGGCGCGTCAGGGGGCCCACAATCCAGGTGTGTGAAAGCCCCCGGTGGGCAAACATCCAGCCGTAAGGAACCCAAAACCAGCCCAGCCAACCCCAGCGCCCCTTAGCCCGCACCTGTTGTTCGGCCAGGTCCAGGTCGGGGGTAATCAGGAAAGTTCCGACCAAAAAGCTGCTAACAAAGGCCACTGCGACAGGTTGGGAGATGGCAACTTCCTTTTGGTAGACCCAGTAGGCAGCGGAGGCCAACCCCAACACGCCGACATTAATGGCTTCGTGAACACGACCCGAGGGCACCTGCGTAGTTTACGGTTTTGGTCAGCTAAATAGGGTCGCAAGCGAACAATTTCGGAACAAGCCGGGGAAAGGGCTATTGAAGGAGTGGTTACGCACCCAGATTTTTTGCATAATATTGCGAAACGTTCCCGATAATTTTGTCGTTATCAGAATACGTGTCAATTTCCTGGTTAGGGTAGTAAATCAAAAATCTACTCAATTTGACCAAGTTGTGTTTATCCAATCTCGAGAAACTACGTTAAAGACAGTGTTATTGGATATAACCAAAATGCTAAAGGAGATCGGTCTCATCTATATCCTTTGGGGTTCTGCTACACTTTGTAGCCGTGACCGTGGAGGCTCGGACTGCCCCCAAACGCGAAGCGATCCTCGAGGCAACCATCCGAGTCTTAAGAGACCGGGGGTTGTCGGGCCTAAAAGTCGAGGAAGTAGCCCGGGAAGCCGAAGTCGGCAAAGGCACGGTTTATCTCTATTTCCAGGATAAACAAGATTTGCTGAAGGCGCTGGTGGAACACCACACTTTCTCCTACTACCGAAAAGTGGAAGAAGTGGTGAGCCGGAGTGGTTCCTTCCGTGACCGGCTGGCCGAAGTGTTGCGGCTTCGCGTCGCCTGGGTGGAAGAGTGGCGGGGTTTGTGGGCAGCGGTGGCTCGTGAGGCTCATCCTGCGGATACCACCGGTTGGCTCAAGGGCATGCACGAGCATTACCAGCATTTACTGGAAAAGCTGGTGCAGGACGGCAAGGCCAGGGGTGAGGTTCGCGCCGAACTGGATACCAGCCTGACTGCTGCCAGTATTGCGGCCCTGGCCTGCAACCCGCAGCTCGAGTTTCCACGGGAAGCCTACCTCGAGCACTTGCTTGGGGTGTTGTTGAAAGGAGTGGCGTTGTGAGCGAATACCGTCTAGGAGATAAGGTTGTGTTGCCGCCGTATGGCGTAGGTGTGGTGGCGGGGATCGCCCAGCGTTCGGTTGCTGGTTCGGACAAAAGCTATTATCAAGTGGACTTTCCCGGCACACGTTCCAAGGCCTATGTGCCCGTAGAAGCCCCGCAAACCACCCGTCTGCGCCGGGCCTTGTCGCCGGATCAGGTGAATGAAATTCTGGCCCTGCTGCGCGAGGGCCGCCTGCCCTTGCCCCGTCAATGGGCTGCCCGCCACCGCAAGACTACCGAGATTCTGGCCGATGGCGACCCTTTTCGTATTGCCACCCTGGCCGGCCAGCTCAGGGCCTGGGAACTCGAGAAGGGCCTGCCCGACCTCGACCGCCAAGCCCTGCGCCGGGCCATGCACCTGCTGGCCGAGGAAATTTCCCAGGTGATGGATATAAGCCTGGACGAAGCCCGCAAGCTGTTTGAAGAGACCGTGGGCGAAAGCCTCAACTAACCCATTTGTCAAACAAACTTATGAAAAAGTCCCCCCTGGGGGGCTTTTTTATGATCCCCCTTCTGGATAAATATTCGCTAAACGGTATAATCCCTGCATGAAGCAGGTGGCGGGCTGGTTTTCGGGCTACAAGAGCCCGGTATTCGATGAGGTATTCGATGCCGAAGGCAAACCGCGCAAGCACTACGCGGAAGTGGTGAACCGCTTCAACGAACTGGGGCTCGAGGACTTCCAGCGGCGTCGGGCCCTGACCGAACTGGCTTTCCGCAACCAGGGCATTACCTTCCAGGTCTATGGCGACCCCTCGGCTGCTGAGCGGCCTTTTCCGCTGGATATTCTCCCAAGGGTTATTCCTGCAGCGGAGTGGCGGGTAGTGGAACAGGGGCTCATTCAGCGGGTCAAAGCGCTCAACTTATTCCTGAACGACATATACAATGGGCAGCATATTCTCTCCGATAATGTGCTGCCACCGGGGCTGGTGCTCAACCATCCGCATTACTACCGGCAAGTCCACGGGGTCAAGCTGCCGCATGCGGCCTTTACCCACGTGGCCGGGATTGACCTGGTGCGCGACGAGAAGGGGCAGTACCGGGTCTTGGAAGACAACCTGCGTACCCCCTCAGGGGTTTCGTATGTGCTTTCCAACCGCCGGGTGATGAGCCGGGCGTTTCCCCAACTGCTGTCCAAAGCCAGGGTTCGCCTGGTCGAGGACTACCCCGACATGCTGCTCAGCACCCTCAAGAGCCTGTCGCCCCGCGATGTGACCGAGCCCTGCGTAGTGGTGCTGACGCCGGGCCCCTTTAACAGCGCCTACTTTGAGCACATGTTCCTGGCGCAGCAGATGGGGGTGGAGCTGGTGGAGGGCTCAGATCTGTTTGTGGACGAAGGGCGGGTCTGGATGCGTACTACGGCAGGTCGGCAGCAGGTGGATGTAATCTACCGTCGTATTGACGACGACTTTTTGGACCCCACCGTTTTCCGGCCCGACTCGGCGCTGGGGGTTCCGGGGCTGGTCAAGGTCTACCGTGAAGGCCGGGTGGCGCTGGCCAATGCCATCGGTAATGGGGTGGCCGACGACAAGGCGCTCTACGCTTATGTGCCGCGCATCATCAAGTATTACCTGAACCAGGAGCCTATTCTGCCGAACGTAGAGACCTATATCGGGGCTGAGCCTGATGGAGCCGACTACATTCTCTCGCACGCCGCCGAACTGGTGATCAAGAAAGTGGATCAGTCGGGGGGGTATGGAATGCTCATTGGGCCACACGCCAGCAAAGCGGAAGTGTCCGAGTTTGTAAAGAAAGTGCAGGCCGAGCCGCACAAATTTGTGGCCCAGCCGGTTGTGGGGCTTTCGACCAGCCCCAGTTTTGCTGAGGATACCCAAACTTTCGAGCCGCGACACATTGACCTTCGCCCCTTTGTGTTGGTAGGGGAGATTATCAAGGTGTTGCCCGGTGGGCTCACCAGGGTTGCGCTGCGACGGGGCTCGCTGGTGGTGAACTCGTCGCAGGGTGGGGGGTCGAAGGATACATGGGTGCTGTCGTGAAGGGTGAGCTGCGGAGTTGGGAGAAATGTTTCCACGGGCCTATTGCTGTTTTGCCCTGGCGCCTTTTGTTGCTGTCTCTCCCCACCAAACGGAGTCGTCATGCTGAGCCGAATCGCTGAAAACCTCTACTGGCTGGGCCGTTACATTGAGCGAGCCGAGAACACGGCACGGTTGCTGGATGTGAATTACTATGCAGTGGCCGAAGCCCCTGTAGAGGGCATTGCGCCTGGCTGGTGGGGGCGCATTCTGCGGGCATTGGAGGTGGAAAACCTCGAGCCCACCGAAGAAACCGTGGTGCAGTGGCTGGCCTTCGAGTTACAAAATCCCAGCAGTATTCGCAGTTGTGTCTGGCGGGTGCGGGAGAACGCCCGTACCACCCGATTCCATCTGAACCTGGAGATTTGGGAGGAAGTCAACCGGCTTTATAACCAGTGCTATCACAACACCGAGCAGGTGATGGCCCAGGAGAGTTTGCACGAATACTGCGTGACGGTACGGGAAGCCAGCCATCAGATGATGGGCATTGCCGAGGCAACCCTGCCGCGCGATCTTGGCTTTTACTTTATGCGCTTGGGGCGCTACCTCGAGCGTTCGGATAACATGCTGCGGGTGTAGCAGGCGTATATTGGCGGGGGCGAGATGTCCAGGGAGGCCGAGATTCAGAACCACTTCAACCGCTCCCTCTTGCGCAGCGTAGGGGCGCTGGAGGCCTACCGCAAGGTTCATCACAATACCCTCGAGCTGCCCCGCATCGGCGAATTTCTGCTTTTGAATAGCGACTTTCCCCGTAGTGTGCGCTTCAGTGTAGATGGCCTCAAGCGCGCTGCCGAGGCGGTGCGACGCCACAGCGATGGGGTGGGCAGAGAAGCCGTCCGCAAGGTGGGCAAGCTCTCCGCTACGCTGGAATATCTGGAAAACGCCAACCAGGTCTTCAAAAAGCGCGACCCCGATCTGGAGGAGTTGCTGGAAGAACTGGCCAACATTCATGCGGAACTGAGCCAGGTGTATTTTGGCTACTGATTCAAGCGGACGCTGGCGCATCAGGTTTCTCGCTCCATTCGGAATGACAGAAAAAAACATACCGAGAACGGCCCTTTGGGGGGCGCATGGGACATCATCGAGAATAGTGAACAAAACCTTCTCCTGCCGGGAGAGGGTAGGGGGAGGGCAAAAGATTGGAGAATATCAGAGCAGGAAAAGTGCGATTTATTTCGCCGGTCTCGGTACCGATTCACTAGCTCTTGGCGAGCGGTGTTTGCAAAGCCTCCACCCTGACCAGCACATTCAGGCTTTCCTTGCCCCCACCTCGTCGCAGCCCTTTGAGGGGGGGGCAGTCGTCGTAGTCGCGCCCGTGGGCTTTTTTGACGTACTGTTCGGTGACGATGGAGTTGTTGGTGGGGTCGTAGCCATACCAGCCCGAACCGGGCACAAAGGCTTCAACCCAGGCATGGCTACCCTCCGAACCCACCCCCGTAGCCAGATACCCCGAAACGTAACGGGCGGGAATGCCCACACTGCGCAGCAAGGCCAGCATGGCCTGGGCATAATCCTGGCAAACCCCGGCCCGGCCCTCGACAAACTGGATCAGGGGGGTGTCTACCTGGGTGGCTTTGGTGTCGTAGTTGAAAAAGCGGTTAAGGTGTTCGGTGACCTCCAGCAGGTAGCCGTGCAGGTCTTCGCGGGGGCTGGGGCGGCGCAACTCCAACAGCTCGAGCCAGTTGTAGTGCAGGGGTACACGGGGGGTGGGCGCTAGAAATTCAAAAAAGCGAGATTCCAGACCGCTCAAAACCTGTACCGGCACCGGGCCCGGTTTTGGAACCGCAAATGTGACTACTTTGGCCTGCATTTCTACTCGCAGTTGCTTGTGCGGCTTGGTGACATGAAAATCGTAGACCCGGTTATGAAAATAATCCTGTCGGCTACGGGGCATTGAGTCGGGTTCGATGTTCAGGCGAAACTCCAGGAGCCCCTGGCGGTGGTCGTCTACCGGATAGAGCCACAGCTCGTTGAAAGAGTCTCGCGCTTCATCGGGGTAGAAATACTCGGTCAGGTGGTACACCGATAACAACACGGCTAATAGCCTATCAAAAAATCCAGGGGGGTAGGGTCGGACTCCAGGCTTTACTCAGGACTCGAGCCTCGCGTTCACATCTTCACGCCAGGGCAGCGAGGACTGGGCACCGACCCTGGTGGCTGCCAGCGCTCCAGCCACGCAACCACGCTGGACCGCCTGGGGCAGGGGCTTCCCTTCGCAGATAGCGGTGGCCAGCGCACCGATAAAGGCATCCCCGGCGCCGGTGGCGTCTACGGTTTCGACCTTGAAAACTGGCTGATGGCCCGAACCCTCCGGCCCAACCCATACGGCTCCTTGCTCGCCGAGGGTAATCACCACGGTCGGGGTTTTTTCCGATAGCACCCTGGCAACCTCGAGGGCCATTTCGGGCGAATCGGGCAAGACCCCGGTCAGGCCCAGGGCTTCACTTTCGTTGACCACCAGAATATCTACCGACTCGAGCAGCTTGTCGGGCAATGTCTGCGCCGGTGCGGCGTTCAGGATGACCTTTGCTCCGGCTTGTTTGCCCAGTTCGGCAGCTTTTCGCACGGTATCGAGGGGAATCTCGAGCTGCAGCACCACCACCTGGGCTCCCTCGAACTCCGCCGGAGAGAGGTTCTCGGGCCGCAGGCGGTGGTTGGCCCCCGGCGAGACAATGATGGTGTTTTGCCCCTGGTCGTTCACCGCAATAAAAGCCACACCGGTGGGGGCCGCAATGGGAATGGTGGCGTTCACGTTGATGCCCTCACGCTTGAGCGCATTGCGGAGCTGGTTGCCAAACTCATCCTGCCCTACCCGCCCAATCATCCGCACCCCTGCACTCTGGGCTGCTGCCGTAGAGGCTCCCTTGGCTGTTGGCAGGGTGCGGCCCAGCATACGCACGGCTGCTACTGCCTGATTGGCGCCTTTACCGCCGTGATGGGTCTCGTAGTCTGAGCCCAACAGGGTTTCACCCGGAACCGGATGCCGCTTGACCCTTACCACCAAGTCTATGTTGATGCTGCCCACCACAACAATGCTCATGGTGCATAGCTTACAAGGGCTAAAAGCCCAAAGGCCAATAGTTGAAAGCTAAAAATGGATGCTGTGGTGGTTTGCGGGTTAGCCAACCTCAAGGGTCTGCGGTCTTTTAGCCATAGACTATCGGCTATCAGCTATAGACCATTAGCAACAGGCTATCAGCTTTTGTAGCGCCCAATGCGCTCTACCAGCAAATCGTAGAAGCCTTCGACATTGATCTCGAGCCCTACCTCGCAGTTGGGTGGTTTGCCGGTCACGCGCCAGTAGTCGCAGACCGTGCGCCCAAAGGCCAGCCCTTCGTTGGCCTCGATCTCCACGTTGAAAAGGGCGGTTTTGAACAGGTCGGGCCGCAGCAAGAAAGCCACCGCGCAGGCGTCGTGGATGGGGGCGCCATCCCACTTGTAGCGCTGGATGTGGTGCTCGCGAAAGAACTCGAGCAGCTCTGCCGTGAATGCCCCCACCCGGGTGCCCAGGGCGCGGAAACGCGCCACCCGAGCCGGGTGGGCTACGGTCTGGTGGGTCAGGTTGAGGCCCATCATCACCAGGGGAACCCCCGCCCCAAAGACAATTTTGGCCGCGTGGGGGTCGCACAGGATGTTAAACTCGGCGCTCGGCGACCAGTTGCCGATGTCAATGGAGCCGCCCATCAGCACAATCTCTCTGATTTGGGGAATGATTTTAGGTTCGAGGCGCATGGCCAGCGCGATATTGGTGAGGGCCCCCACCGGCACCAGCGTGACCTCGCCGGGGTGTTGGAGCACCTGCTCGATGATGAAATGAACGGCGTGCTGGGGCTCGGCCTGGCCGGTGGGGGTGGGCAGATGGGGGCCCTCGAGCCCCGAGACCCCGTGAACCGCCTCGGCGCTGATGCGCTCGCGTACCAGGGGGCGGTCGGTACCGGCATAAATGGGCACGCTTTTGCCCAATACCTCCCGCACTACCAAGGCGTTGCGGGTGGTGCGCTCGAGGCTCACATTGCCGTAAACGGTGGTGATGCCCAGGACCTCGAGTTCCTCGCTGGCCAGAGCCAGCATGATGGCGATGGCATCGTCGTGTCCGGGGTCGCAGTCCAGGATGATTTTGCGTGGCACGAAGTTCAGCTTACTGCAAAAAATCTGTTGTGCAACGATGGGGCGTTTTCTGATGGCACATAGCGTACAATCGCCTTATGCACAAGTGGATGGGCATTGTGATGCTTGTATGGGGCCTGGTCGGCTGTACCCCACCTTCCCCGGTGAGCCCCAATCAGTGGGAATCGGTGCAAACCCTCTATCAAGATGTATTTTTGCTGCGGGAGAAAGTTTCGTACCGCAGCGGCGGCCTCCGAATTTTTGGGCAGATTTGCCGTCCTAACCGGGCCGGGCAGTTCCCAATTGTCGTTTGGAACCACGGTGGCTTTGAGGGCCTCCAGGTAGGCGACGAGAACCTTTGTCAGAACCTGGCTTTATTGGGGTATGTGGTATTGATGTCGTCCTATCGTGGTGAGGACGGTTCTGAGGGCGGCATTGAGGTCTGCGAGGGGGAGGTGGACGATGTGCTGCAAATGCTCGCCATTGGGCGCACCCTACCCTACGCCAACCCCAACCGGGTGGCGGTGGCAGGGGGTTCGCATGGGGGGTGTATCAGCCTGCGTGCGGTGCAAAGAGGCGCACCGGCCCAGGTCTTGATCGATATTTTCGGCCCTACCGACTGGACTGCGGAGTACCAACAGCTTGAGCAGCTTGCGTCTTCCGGTGATAGCAACCAAAAACGTGCGAGCCAAACCCTAATTCCTTTGTTGCAAACGGCGCTCGGTGGAACTCCGGCCCAGACGCCCCAAAGCTATCGGGTTCGTTCACCTATCGAGTACGCCGCCAGCCTGAGTAACTGGCCCGGTTCAATGCTGGTGGTACACGGGGCCTTGGATTGGTTGGTTCCACCCGATCAGTCTTGCAGTCTGGCCAAGGCGGTTGGGGGGTTTACCAGTTTCCGCATCACCGCCAACAACACCACCTCGACCACCGCACCCGCCGGGTGTGAGGCGGCTGGTTTGAGCTGGGCAGGGAATGAGGTGCCCAGGGGCAACTGGGGTGGGAAGCGCTATCTGTTGGTCTACGACAACTTTGGTCATGGCGATGGCGCGCAGAACAACCTGGCCCTGCTGGATGTGCTCAACTATCTGGGCAACAAATTCCCTGCCAACTGAGCGGTGTGGGTGGGCCTGGAGGCGTTGGGCCGAGTACAGTACGGTACAATTGCCTCATGCTCGAGGTCAAAGAAGCGGTCAAGATTGCCACCGAGTACATCCAGACGCTTTTTACCGACAAACAAATTCCTGAACTGCGGCTCGAGGAGGTCGAACTCTCCCCCGACAATCAGTTCTGGGAGGTGACCCTTTCCTTCGTGGTACGCGAACCCACCGCCTACTTGAGCCTGGGCGATGCAGCCCGCACCCGCGAGTACAAGATTTTTCGCATCAACGCCGAAACCGGGCAGGTACAGAGCATGAAGATTCGCAAAGTGTAACGCTCTGGACAGTGCGCTATAAACTATCCCTCATGCGGCCCGCCTGGTTGGAAGTTGATTTCGATGCCCTGGCCCATAACTTCCATCTTCTGCGAAAAAGCGCTGGAGACGTGGCTTTAATCGGCGTGGTCAAGGCCAACGCCTATGGCCACGGAGCAGTGGAGGTGGGCAAAGAGTTATTACGCTTGGGCGCCTGGGGGCTGGCGGTGGCCACCACCCACGAAGCCCGCGAACTGCGGAAGGCCGGCATTGTGGCCCGCATCCTGTTAATGGGAAGCCTGCACCCCCAACAGGTCGAGGAAGTTGTTGAGCTCGATCTGATTCCTTCGATCTCGACCCTCGTGAGCGCCGAGGCCCTCAACGCACTGGGTAAAGCTGTGCCGGTACACCTCGAGTTCGATACCGGCATGGGCCGGGTGGGTTTCCAGCCCGAGGATGCGCCCCTGATCAAGCAACACTTTGTCCGCTACGAAAACCTGCTTATCCAGGGCATCTACTCCCATTTTGCCGATGCCGAGGAGGACGAACCCTGGACAAGGGAGCAGATTGCCCAGCTTCAGGAGGTACAGAAGGTCTTTGGGCCGGGGTACTTCTACCACCTGTGCAACACCGCCGGCACCGTCAACTACGGCGAGTATGGCCTGAGCGCTGTGCGACCTGGCATCGGTCTGTACGGCCTGCTACCCAACCTGGGCCTGCGGCCCATAGCCCGTTTGCTGGCCAAACCCACCCAGGTCAAGCTGCTTCCGCCCGGGCGCAGAATTGGCTACAGCGGCCTCTACACCACCCAGGGCCTCGAGTGGATTGCCACCCTGCCGGTGGGTTATGCCGATGGTATGCCCCGGCTGGTGTTTAACCGGGCCACCGTTCGCTATTACCCAGAGCCCGAAGCCGAGAACCCGGAGCCCTGCATCTGCCCGGTGGTGGGGCGGGTCTCGATGGATCAGATCACGGTTCGAATTCCTGCGCCGGTGGGGCTCGAGCAGGTGTTCGAAGTGGTCACCCCCGACTTTAGCCCCACCAGCAGCCTGTGGGGCTGGGCCGAGCTCACCGGCACGGTGAGCTACGAGCCAGCAGTACGGCTCTCACAAAGGCTACCCAGGGTGTACCTGCGCGACGGCGTGGAGGTGGCAAGGGTCGAGTAATCCCATGCTAGATTTGGAAGCGTGACTGCCCGTGGATTGCTGATTTCGCTGGGCATCGCGCTGGCGGTTGCACTTCTGGGCAACATACCCCTGATGGGCCTTCCGGGTGCGCTGGTGTGGAGCCTTTTCTCGCCGCTGGTGGATCTGCTGCTGGGAGGCATCACACCGCGCATCCGGAGCGATGCCCTGTGGCCGCTGGCAATCCTGATGACCCTTTTATGGCCGATCAGCATTCCGCTGGGCTACGTTTTGGTCTGGAAATGGTTCCCGCAGCAGCCACGCGCTCGAGTTCTGTGGTGGGTAGGGCTCATGGCTCTGTGGGGCTTTGTGCTCAGCCTTTATTTTGCCATCACAGCCCCCAAGAACTGAATGGGGTCACTTTTGTTCTGGGCGAGGGCGCACAAAATCGGATTCATGGTTCCGATGAAAGCCGTCAAGCTGTTTCAGGGGTATCTGTGGCACCCCAAAGACCTGGCCTTCGACCCCCGCGAGGCCCTGCCTCGCCAACTGGGTGAGGTGCATGTGCTCATAGACAAGGTGCGAGCCCCCATGACCTTTTTCGAGGATGGCACCCCCACCGAGACCCAGCAGTTCTACCAGGTGACGCTGCTGGTGCGAACCGAGCAGGAGCCCGCCGCACTGAAACCCCTGGCCGAGTCGGTGAGCCTGGAGCTAAAGCCCTACCTCGAGGCCACCCCTCAAACGGTGGGCTGGCAACTGCTGGAAGATTTGCGGCAGATTTGATGCAGGGTACTCCGCGACCTGGTAGTTGGTTATCAGCGCGTTAAAGCATTGCCCTAGGGTTCTGTTTGAACATTTATGCATTTACATTTTGCGATTATACGTGTACTAACCCCCAAGCCAGGCATGATAATGCGATTTCTGGTTCTGTCTTTGAGCACAATAAGCCTGAATAATAAGGTCTAGTGCAATAAAAACGGCCTTGACTGCTTATACTTGGATTTGTATCCTTATTCAGTATGTTTGCCGCAGGCTATCGGTTGTACCACAGGAGATTTGGCGGTACTGTATGGCTTTGTGGGGTTTGTCCCCAACCCTGAGGTGAATGAATGAAAATCGTACTCGCATACTCCGGCGGCCTGGATACCAGCATCATCCTTAAGTGGCTGATCGAGAACTACAACGCGGAAGTCATCACCTTTACGGCCGACATCGGGCAGGGTGAGGAGGTCGAGGAAGCCCGGGTCAAGGCCCTCAAGACCGGGGCCAGCAAGGCCTACGCCCTGGATTTGCGCGAGGAGTTTGTTCGGGACTTTGTCTTTCCCATGATGCGCTCCGGGGCCCTCTACGAGGGCTACTACCTGCTGGGTACCTCCATCGCCCGCCCCCTTATCGCCAAGCACCTCGTGCGCATTGCCCAGGAAGAAGGGGCCGAGGCCATCTCCCACGGGGCTACCGGTAAGGGCAACGACCAGGTTCGCTTCGAGCTTACGGCCTACTCGCTCAAGCCCGACATCAAGGTGATTGCGCCCTGGCGCGAGTGGAACCTGGTGAGCCGCCCGCAGATGATGGAATATGCCGCCATACACGGGATTCCCGTGCCCACCACCCTCGAGAAGCCCTACAGCGTGGACTCCAACCTGCTGCACAACTCCTTCGAGGGGGGCGTGCTGGAAGACCCCTGGGCCGAGCCCCCTGCCGGGATGTTCCGCCTGACCCAAGACCCCTGGGATGCGCCGGATGAGCCCGAGCTGGTAGAGATTCAGGTAGAGGGCGGCGATGTGGTCGGTGTGAACGGCGAGCGCTTTTCCCCGGCCAGCCTGCTGGCCCGCCTCAACGAGATTGGGGGTCGGCACGGCATTGGACGGGTAGACCTGGTGGAAAACCGCTTTGTGGGCATGAAGTCGCGGGGCGTCTACGAGACCCCCGGCGGCACCCTGATCTACCATGCCCGGCGGGCTGTGGAGAGCCTGACCCTCGACCGCGAGGTCATGCACCAGCGCGACCAGTTGGGCGTCAAGTACGCCGAGCTGGTGTACAACGGCTTCTGGTTTGCCCCGGAGCGCGAGGCCCTGCAAGCCTACATGGATCACGTAGCCAAAACCGTCACCGGTACGGTGCGCTTCAAGCTCTACAAGGGCAATATCATCCTGGCCGGGCGCCGCTCGCCCCTCTCGCTTTACGACAAGAGCCTGGTCTCCTTCGACGAGAAGGGTGGCTACAACCAGGCCGACGCCGAGGGCTTCATCAAGCTCAACTCGCTACGGCTGCGGGTGCGGGCCAAAGCCCAGCCAAAGGACTAAGTTGCGTCCGTATAAGGTCCAGAGATGAATCCGGGTTCTGCCAGAAAATCATGCTCCGGGCGCAATACCCAAATGATTTTCGATCGTGCCTTTATCCAAAACATAGACGGGAGGTACTTAGCCGAGGGTCAGGTGTCGAGGCTCGAGGGACAGCCGTTGTCCAGACCAGGGTCTTGTGGCCTGGGTGGGGTTTGCGATGCAGACTGAATCAACCCAGGTGCAGATTCGCCGGGCTACCCCTGCCGATGCAGAGGCCATTGCCCGGATGGTGCGCCGGGCCTGGGCCGACCGGGTGGCCCCGGACTCCTCGGGCCACCAGGAGACGGCGGAGCGCGTGCAGGCCGACCTCGAGCGCGGCTATGCCTGGGTGGCCCTGGACAGGGGAGAGGTGGTGGGTACGGTGCGCCTGGTGCGCCACCCCGACCCCAGGGAGCGCGGGGTCTGGGAGGTCAGGAAACTGGGGGTGCTGCCCGAATACCGCAAGCAGGGGGTGGCCCACCGGCTGATGGAAGTGGTGGGCCGTCAGGCCTTCGAGGTGCGGGCCCGGGAGCTGCGCCTGGCCGTGCGGCACGACCAGCCCAAGCTGCTCAAGTGGTACACCCAGTTCGGCTTTAGCTACGAACCCAGCCTGCGCTACAGCACGCCCAACCCCAATACCCCACCGCCCTTCGTGATGGTGCGGAAGCTCGAGGTGCTCTCATGAGTTGCTGCAGCACTCTCTCCAGAGGTCGCAGGTCACAGGTTTCAGGTCGCAGGCCAGATTTGCAGGGCAGCTCGGGATCCAGGTGCTGGCACCTCGAGAGTCGCGCTATTGGCTTGATTTACCTTATACCAACTTTGCGCGTGAGCGGCGCTAAATGCGCCCCTCCCTTGCCGCGCCAGGGGGCGCGTCCGAGGGACTTGTATATCGCTTTTGGGCCACTTCTGGGCAGATTTGGTATTACAAGCTATCGGCCATTGACTATCGGCTATCGACATATAAGGAGGACTTTTTGAGCCAGGAAACGCAAAAAACCTGGGGAGGCCGCTTCAGCGAGGCCCCCAGCCAGATTGCCCAGGAGTTCAATGCTTCCTGGACGTTTGACCAGCGCCTTGCTCTGGTAGACATCGAAGGCTCACTGGCCCATGCGGCCATGCTGGCCCGGCAGGGCATTATCTCTGCCGAGGACGAAGCCCGGCTTCGCCAGGGGTTGCTCTCGGTGCGGCAGGAAATTCTGGAAGGCACTTTTCAGTGGCGTGAAGAACTGGAAGACGTGCACATGAACGTGGAAGCGCGCCTTACGGAGCTGGTAGGCCCGGTGGGGGGCAAGCTGCACACCGCCCGCAGCCGCAACGACCAGGTAGCCACCGACCTGCGCCTGTGGGTGCGGGGCGAGCTCCTGCGTCTGCTCGAGGATCTCAAAGCCCTGCGCCGGGTGCTGGTGCAGGAAGCCGGGAAGTACATAGAGCCCCCGCTCATCCTGCCCGGCTATACCCACCTGCAGCGGGCTATGCCGGTGCTCCTCTCGCACTGGTTTCTGGCCTATTACGAGATGCTCACCCGCGACGCCGGGCGCCTTCAGGATGCCCTGAACCGCCTCAACGAATCGCCCCTGGGTGCGGCGGCCCTGGCCGGGACGGGCTTTCCCATAGACCGGCACTTCACGGCCTCGGCTCTTGGCTTTGTGCGGCCCATGCGGAACTCCCTGGATGCGGTGGGCTCACGCGACTTTGTGCTCGAGGTGCTCTCTGCGCTGGCCATCGGGCAGATTACCCTTTCGCGCCTGGCCGAGGAAATTATCCTCTACACCACCCTCGAGTTTGGCTTTGCGGTGCTGCCGGACGCCTTCTCTACCGGAAGCTCCATCATGCCCCAGAAGAAAAACGCCGACCATGCCGAGCTGATTCGGGGCAAGGCAGGCCGGGTGCTGGGCAGCTTCGTCACCCTGGCTACCCTGACCAAGGGCCTGCCGCTGGCCTACAACAAAGACCTCCAGGAGGACAAAGAACCCCTTTTCGATGCGATGGATACCTACCGAGCTTCGGTGCGGCTCTTAACGGCCATGCTCCCGGGCCTCAAGTGGAATGCCGGGGTCATGGCCAGGGCCGCCGAGTCGGGCTTCTCGCTGGCTACCGAACTGGCTGACTACCTGGCCGAGCGGGGGCTGCCCTTCCGCGAGGCCCATCATGTGGTGGGGCGGATTGTGCGCCACTGTGTAGAGCAGCACAAAGAACTGCGCGACCTGAACCTGGCGGAGCTGCAGGGCTTCCACCCTTTATTTGGCGAGGACGCATTACCGCTGACCCGCCTCGAGACCGCCATCCACCGACGACGAAGCTACGGCGGTACCGCGCCCGAAGCGGTGCGGGAGGCCCTGAAGGCAGCGCAGCTCGAGGTCGAGGCATGAAGACGGCTCAAATAAGGCCCTTTCCCGTTGCCGGGAGGGCAGGCTGAGGGGGGGATGTGAGTAACCTGATCGAGATTGGCACCACCGTTTTGCCCAGGGTGCGCTGGGACGCCCACGTAGAGCTTCGCAAAGCCCGAATGAAGGATGTGGAGCAGATCTACACCCTGATCAAGTACTGGGCCGAGCGCGGCCTGATGCTGGTGCGTAGCCACAACCACCTCTACGAAAACCTGCGCGACTTTTTCGTGCTGGAAGACGAGGACGGCCACATTGTGGGGAGTGGCGCCCTGCACATCCTCTGGCACGACATTGCCGAGGTGCGGGGTCTGGCCGTCCACCCCGAGCGACAGGGGCAGGGGTTGGGCCGCTGGATAGCCCTGGCCGCCGAACGTGAGGCCAAGGATCTGGGTATCCCGCAAATCTTCGCCTGGACGCTCCAGGTCAAGTTTTTTACCAGCCTGGGCTACCACGTAACCACCCGCGAGGCCCTGCCCCCCAAGGTCTACGCCGAGTGCAGCGCCTGCCCCTTCTACGACAACTGCCGCGAGATCGGCGTGACCAAGGTGCTGGATGTGGAAAACGCCTACAGGGTTGGCTAGCGCCCAAAATCCCCACCACTCCCGGCGGTGCCGAGCGGGGGACTGGGTTGGGTCAACGGTGCTGGCGCAACGGTGGACATAAATGCCCTGGGCAAACCATCGGGATCTTCGCCAACCCGGATTCAAACCCCTGGCTCTGTATAGAAATACGAAAAACATGTATATTGTCACTTTGGGAAGTGAGGCTTGGGCATGAAAGAACGCGCAGTGTTGGTACTCGAGGATGGCACCGCCTACCACGGCTTTGCCTTTGGGCACCGCGGCAAGAACGTGGGAGAGGTCGTTTTTAACACCGCCCAGACCGGCTACCAGGAAATCCTGACCGACCCCAGCTACAACGGGCAGATTGTGGTGATGACCTATCCTCACCAGGGCAACTACGGCGTGAACGTGTTCGATATGGAGAGCAACCGGCCCTGGGTACGGGGTTTTGTGGCCAGGGAGTTTAGCAAGTACACCGCCGGCCCCCGCGCCCAGCAGAGCCTTGAAGAATTCATGCGCGAGACCGGGGTGATCGGTCTGGAAGGCATAGATACCCGCGCCCTGGTGCGCAAAATCCGCGAAGGCGGGGTGATGAAGGGGGTCATTGCCCACGCCACCCACTTTGGCTCCCCTAGCTACCGTTTTTCCCCTGAGGACATTGTTGCTTTGCGTGAGGAAGCCCGCAGATGGACCGACATTGACGGGCGCGACATGACCCCCGAGGTCTCCACCCCGCTCCCGTACCAGTTTCCTACCTTCAAGGGTAAACGGCGGGTGGTGGTGATGGACTTCGGCATCAAGCACGCCCAGATGCGCTACATGGCCGAGCTCGGCTTCGAGCTAATTGTGGTGCCGGGCAAGACCAGCCCCGCGCAGATTATGGCCCTGGAACCCCACGGACTCTTCGTATCCAACGGCCCCGGCGACCCCAGCATGCCCCGCTATGCCCACGAGACCCTCTGGAAGTTAATGGGCCTGTTACCCACCTTTGGCATCTGCCTGGGGCATCAGCTTTTGGGTTTGGCAGCAGGTGGGCGCACCTTCAAGCTCAAGTTTGGTCACCGGGGGGCCAACCACCCGGTCAAGAACCTGCTCACCGGCAAGATCGAGATTACCAGCCAGAACCACGGCTATGCCGTAGACCCCGACTCCCTCAAGGAATTCAAGCCCACCCACATTAACCTGAACGACGGAACGCTAGAGGGTATGACCCACCTGCGGTACCCGGTCTTTAGCGTGCAGTACCACCCCGAAGCCTGCCCTGGCCCACACGACTCCATATATCTGTTCCACCGCTTCCTGGAAGAAGTAGATGCCTTCAACGGCTTGACCGGAGCGCCGGTGGAGAAGCTGCGCGTGGGGGGGCTGGGGATTTAGCCTATCGCCCAAACTCAATCAGCTCGCTGCTCTGCCCGCCAAAAGTGCCCTCGCTGACCTGCTTCACCACGCCCACCCCTTCGGCAAACCAGTAGGTGGCCCTGCCGCCAAAACCAATGCCAAACTCGCCCCGGAAACTGGCCTCGACCCGTAAAGCCTCGAAGCGGCCTGCAGGTACGCTGATGGTTTCTCTGGCCACGATGCGGTTCTCGACCTCGAGAAAACCCGTCAGGTCGAAAACGGCAATGCGGCCCTTTAGCTCGTAGCGGTAGGTCCAGCGTCCGCCCACCCGCCAGGTTTCGTTGCTGGGAATGATCACGCCGGTGAGCCGGGTCAGTCGCACGCTACCACCTGGAATGGGCATTTCGCCTTCCGGTAGGGTACGCAAGCCCTGGGGGGTACACGTCCACAGGGTGGTCTCGGTGCGGGCGGCAAAGCGTCGCTGCTCCAGGAGCGCACCCACACCTGCTTGCGTAAAGGTCTGGGTGTAGACCTGATTATCGTTCAGAGTGCGGTAGCGCCAGCGCAGGTCGGGGTCGGTGGGGTAGAAAGCGCTGGAACAAACGTTGCCAAAGGCCAGGCTACACAGCCAGAAGATGGCCCAGAAACCCCAGGCTTTCATGCCTCAAGTGTGGGCGAGGGGCTTTGGCGGAATGTGGGGCTATCCAACAAAAGCACGGTTCGCTAAAGAAAACGTTATGAACTGTTAAGAATGGGTTGCTGCGGAGAGACCCCAGGGGCCAGAAGATGTCTGCTAATCATGATTTTTGCCATAACGTTCGAGGAACCTCGCTCGAGGCTTGCTGCTACCAGCCTCGCTTTAGACTCGACTTTTGACGGCAAGCCCGTACAATACGCCAATGGGCGTTTTAGCTCAGTCCCAAGTATGGCAACCCCACCCTACCGGCCCTGGTCACACCGTAGTGGGGGAGGTTCTGGTATTCAAAGACCTTCGTAGCCCCCAGCTCGGCAACAAGCGCGATCTTCTGGTATACCTGCCCCCTTCCTATCGCACAAGCAATCAGCAGTACCCCGTGCTCTACATGCACGACGGCCAGAACCTCTTCGACGACGCCAGCAGCTATGTGGGCGAGTGGCAGGTAGACGAGAGCATGGAGAAGCTGGCCGGGGAGGGAATAGAGGCCATTGTGGTGGGTATTCCCAACATGGGGGTGGAGCGCCTCAACGAATACAGCCCCTTCCGCGACCCAAAGCACGGAGGCGGCAAGGGCGAGAAATACCTCAAGTTCCTCATCGAGACCGTCAAACCCTTCATAGACGACGAGTTTCGTACCCTGCCAGACCGCGACCACACCGGCGTGATGGGCTCTTCGATGGGTGGGTTCATCAGCCTGTGTGCGTATTACTATCACCCCGAGGTCTTTGGCATTGCGGGTGTGGTGAGCCCGGCGTTCTGGTTTGCCGACGGCGCCATTTACAGCTTTGTGGAGAAAGCCCGCCAGGTGCCGGGCCGGCTCTACATGGATGTGGGCTTCCGTGAGCTTACCCTGTCCCATGTGAGCAGCCGCCGCTATCTGGAAGGGGTGCGCCGTATGCACCGCATACTCCTGCAAAAAGGCTGGCAGCCCGGCCACGACTACCTGTATGTGGAAGACAAGGAGGGTGTCCACAACGAAGGCCACTGGGCGCGGCGTTTTCCCGACATGATGCGGTTTCTGTTTGGAGGGGTTACTTGAGACCAATACACCGTTGCCCATAAGTCGAGACGCCTCAAAATAGCCTCCCAAGCCGCTGCTCGGGCCATCTAGTGACGGCTACCAGATAAAGATAGCCTCTGGATTTGCCTTTTGAATCTGGTATTGTCCCCAGCCCTTGCTTGTGCGGTTGTCAAGACTCAATCTGCTGTTTGAACTACCCGCGCCATTCGCTCGAGCGCCTCTTGCACCAAGCTCCGGCTGGTGGCAAAGTTTAGCCGCAGCCAGCCCTGGTACTGCGGCCCAAAAATCTTGCCGTCGTTGAGGCCGACCTTGGCCCGCTTGAGCATTACCTTGTGAACCTCCTGGGCAAAGGGGGCGCGTGAGAAATCGAACCAGGCCAGGTAGGTGCCCTGCGGAGGCAGGTAGCCTACCTGGGGCAGGCGCTGGGCCATGAACCCGGTGATGAAGTCGCGGTTGCCCTTCAGATAGGCCCGTACTTCCTGGAGCCAGTCCTGGGCGTGCTCGAGGGCGGCCCGCCAGGCGGCCATGGAGAGCACGTTGGGGTGGCCGCCAATACCCTTCAGCACCTGGGCCATCGCGGCCAGAATCTGCTTGTTGTGGCTGATGGCTACCCCACCGCCCAACCCCGCCGTGTTATAGGTTTTGCAGGGCCCGGTAAGGGTGACGGTGCGCTGGGCTATCTCGGGGCTCAGCGAGGCAATGGGGATGTGCTCCCCTTCATAGATCAGGTCGGCCCAGAGTTCATCGGACATCACCCACAGGCGGTGGCGCAGGGCAAACTCGGCCAGTTGTTCCAGTTCGTCGCGCCGGAAGACCCGCCCGGTGGGGTTCTGGGGGTTGCACAGCAGGAGGAGCCGGGTGCGGGGGGTTACCAGGCTCTCCAGCTGCTCAAAGTCGATCTCCCAGCCCGATTCGGTGCGCAGGAGGGGGTTGTGCCGGGCCATCCGGTGGTGCTCGTTTAGGGCTAAGAGGAAGGGATGATAGACCGGCACCTGGGTAATCACTTCATCGCCGGGGCTGCTGAGGGCCAGCACACTGGCATAAATGGCCGGTACAACCGAAGTCGTGAGGAGCAGGTTTTCAAGGGATAGCCCGGTTAGACCGCGCTGGCTTTGCTGATGAACAATCAGTTGTAGAAGGGCTTTATCGCCGGTCATCGAGGGATAGCCCACCCGCTCCTGCAGCCGCTCCACAATGGCCTGCGTAATGGCCGGGCTGATGGGAAAGTCCATATCGGCGACCCACATGGGCAGCACATCCTCGGGGTAAAAGTGCCATTTGCCGCTGTAGCCGTGGGGGTCGCGCAGGGTGTGGGGCGATAGCTGATCGAACTGCATGGCTATAGCTTATCGCGCCTTTTGCAGACGTGGCCGGCCATCGCGGTGGTCACTGTTCTGTCCAGGACAAAGGATTCTCAGTCCCGGATATTTATGAAGAGCGCTCTATCCCGGTCTGAGACCGCGACCCCAGCCTAGGGCAAATCCGGGGTGGTGTGAGCCGGAATAATCACATCCTCGAGCTGTTCTTCCAGCACCACCTGGTTGCGCCCGGCGGCCTTGGCCCGATACATGGCCTCGTCGGCCCGGCTCAGAAGGGCGGCCACGGTGTCGCCGTGGCGGTAGCAGGCCACCCCCAGGCTCAGGGTCATGTGTACGCCGGACATGGGGGTTTCGCGGATGGCCTCGAGCAAGCGCTGGGCCAGGTGATGGGCTTGCGGAAGGTCGGTCTCGGGAGCCAGAATCAGGAACTCCTCACCCCCCCAGCGGGCCAGGGTATCGCTCTCGCGCAGGTGCTGGAGCAGCCTTGCTGCCGCTTCGCGCAGCACCTGGTCGCCCACCGAGTGGCCGTAGGTGTCGTTAACCCGCTTGAAATGGTCAAGGTCGGCCAGCAAAACCGCCAGAGGCCGGTTGTAGCGACGGGCCCGGTCCAGTTCGCTGTCCAGTTTGATCTGCATGGCCCGTCGGTTGGTCAGGCTGGTGAGAGCATCAGTATGGGCCATCTGGTGCATCTGGGCGTAGTGACGGCGCAGATAGGCAAACAGGTACAGTAGGCTCAGGTAGGCGATGTTGGAGAGGGTGAACTGAAGCGCGGTGTTGGTAGAAGATACGCTCAGGGAGGGGCTGGCAAGCAGGCCGATGGTGCCCGCCAGCAATCCCAAACCCAGATAGGTCAGGGAGAAGCGTAGCGCCTGCTTTCTCCCCAGCAGGTTAAAGGCCATCAGGTATACCATTGGAAACCACAGCACGGCGGGGGTAATACCATCGCGCTGGTGCAGCTTGTAGGCGGCCTCGTAGTAGAGGCTGAAAATTTCATACACCGCAATCAGGCCCAGGGCAATCTGCCAGACCAGCCGAATGCTCTGGGGGTTGCGCCAGAGGTAAACCTCCAGCACCAGAAACCCCAGTGCCATGGGCGGTAGCAGTAGCCGGTCGGGAAGCGATAGCTGACCTGCTACCACCGACAAACCCCAGGCTGCCAGAGCGGCAACGGCCCCCAGTGGGAGCAGCCAGAGGGTTAGGCGAATGCGTAAACCCTCGAGGGGATCGGCAACCTCTATGGTGGCGTAGGGATCGGGTTTGCGACGGGGCGGCATAGCCAGGATTTAGAACAATCTATCATCACCAGGCAGACTTGTGAGTTAATTGGGGGCCAGAGCTTCCCCTGGCAGAAATACCGCTATAGCATCGTGGAAGTAACAAGGAATAGCGCATACGAAGCTACAAATTGCAACCAAAAAGGTTATATCTCCAAGCGAAGGTCTCGTCTAGCTATGGGCTATAAGCCATAGAACATAGGCTACCAACTAGGGTTTGAGGTATTCAATCAGGTATTCGGCAGTAGCCCAGCCGCTCTCGAGGGCACCCTCGATTCGCGGGCCGCCGCACCAGTCTCCGCAAAAAACCAGGTTGTCCTGGGCCAGAAAAGGCCAGGGATGGGTCTGGGTGGGCAGGGCATAGCGCCAGCGATGGGCCATGGCGGTACGGCACTGCCCCACCCATTCGCCAAAGAGTTCCTGGGCCGCCTCGATGATCTGGCTCAGCGCCTCGGCAGGGGAGAGCTCCAGGTGTCTCTGGCTCCACGCTGCCGAGGCATGAAGCACCAGCACCGGAGGGTCTGGCACGGCCCGCTTGGTGTGGTCGAGGGCCGCCCAGGCCAGCACCGGGTGCTCGATTTCCAGTCCCACCCAGTCCAGGTAAGGTAGATGCTCGAGCACCAGAACGGCCGCCCAGCAAGGGGTGTAGCGCACGGCCTGCAAGGCTATTCGTACTTCCGGTTTGAGCCATTCGTTGGCCAGCTCGAGGGCTTGCGGAGCCGGCATGTTGAGCACCAGTGCCCGGCCTGAGCGAACCTGTCCATCCTCGAGCTCTACCTTCCAACCGGCTTCGTCACTTTTGTGCAGACCCACCACCAGGGCTTTGGTTTCCAGGGGCAATGGTGTGTCTTGCGACTCCAGCCCTTGCAAAAAAACCTTGCCCAAAGTACTCATGCCGTCCGGACAAACATAACGGGGGTGCCCGGCCGTGCGCGACTTGATACCGTTGTGCCTCAATATAGGAAAACCCTGGGCCCACTCGCGCACGATGCCATGCTTGACCAGATCAGGAATCAGAATGCGCAACTGGTCGTTTTTGGCGGTGAAATACTGAGCGCCGTGGTCTACCCGCACAATTTTACCGTTCAGCTCGAGCCAGCGGGTCGCGGCGCGTCCGGAAACCCCCCGCGACTTGTCCAGAATACGCACGCTCAGTCCGGCTCGAGCCAGGTCGCGCCCAGCTGCCAATCCGGCCAAACCCGCGCCCACAATCAATACATCGGATGAATGCTCCATCTCAAATCCAAGAATCGGGCTTGGGGTGCTTTTCGTCAATTTGGTAGGCTCTAGCCGGTGAAGCTAGCACTGGAAGCAGACTGGTGGGCATTGGGGCTGCGGGTGGCCGGTATTGACGAAGCCGGGCGGGGGGCGCTGGCCGGGCCGGTGGTGGCTGCTGCGGTGATTTTGCCTCCGCTGAGGGGCCAGGTAGCCTACCCCTTCTACGATTCCAAAACCCTCAGCGCCCCGGTACGCGAGGAATTGGAACCCCGGATTCAGGCAGTGGCCCTGGCCTGGGGGGTAGGCTGGGCCGAGGCAGCAGAGATAGACCGGCTGGGCATTCTCAAAGCCACCCACCTGGCCGCCTCGCGGGCCCTGGAGCAGCTTTCGGTAACGCCCGAGGCCCTCCTGACCGACTATCTGCGCTTGGAAGCGGAGTGGCGTAGGTACCTTTCCAAAACCCGCTCCGAAACGCCCCACCCTCAAATTCTCTTGCGCTGCCCGCCCAAAGCCGACCAGAACAGCCCCACCGTAGCGGCAGCCAGCATCCTGGCAAAAGTGGCGCGGGACCGGTACATGCAAGCCCTCGAGCACCGCTACCCGGGCTATGGCTTCGCCCAGCACAAGGGTTACGGCACGGCACAGCATCTAAATGCCCTTGAGCGTCTGGGGCCCTGTGAAGAACACCGCCGTACTTTTGCCCCTGTAGCCCAGGCGGGTTTGTTTAGACTCCCTTGAGATTGGGATATTTGTAGCTCTGGGTACGCTAAAATTTGCTAGGTGAACCGTATGCGAAAAATACTTCCCCTTGCTTTACTGGCCGTATTGCTCTCGAGTTGCTTCCCCGTAGGTCGCACCGGCGTTACGGTGGGTCTGCGCTTTGGTTTTGATCTGAGCCCCATCATCACCCGCTTTGAGCCAGACCGGGGGCGAGGGTCCAGTTACCTCGTGGGAGAGAGTGTGCGCTTTGTGGTCAGCCTGACCCGTGCAGGCTATGTGACCCTGGTGGGTATTGATCCCGACGGGGTGACGTACGAGTTTGACCGGGTATTCCTCAACCCCGGCACCCACCTGCTCTCTGGCCCGCCTGGATTCCGCTACGAGTTGCGCCCGCCTCTGGGCATCCAGCGAGTTCGGGCCATCTATACCGATACCCCCCACCCCTCCGGTTTTGTCTTCCGGGGTACCTACACCTCGGAAGGCTGGGATCAACAGACCTCCATCTACATCCAGCGCAGCGGCTCGAGGGTGCGTGACGTGGCAGAAACGTTTTTCTACATCCGATAGCAACTAAACCAAGTTTTAGCAATTTACACCCTCGAGTGTAATATCTACACCATTTTTGCCAATCTCGTCGAAAAATTCCTTTGCATGCCGATTTTCGGCGCCACGGGGAAGGTTGCCGCTAAGCACGCTTTGCTTAACTCGTAACTGTATTTTCCATTAATGTTGCCGCTTTATAGCGCCTGACATATAATCACGTCGCACCCTTAGTGCAACAAACAACCGTAGTTACCTTAGGAGGAAGCAAATGAAGCGACGTGACTTCTTGAAGAAGGCGGGGATCGGCGCAGTAGCCGCCAGCTCTGTGTTCGGCCCGGTTTATGCCCAGACCGCACAGCGCATTCGCTGGCGCATGGCCACCAGTTGGCCTCGCTCGCTGGATACTCTTTTTGGTGCAGCCGAAACTGTGGCCAAGCGGGTTTCGGAGATGACCGATGGGCGTTTTGAGATCACCCCCTTCCCGGCAGGCGAAATTGCGCCCGGCTTGCAGGTGCTAGACGTAGTACAGGCCGGCAACGTGGAGTGCGGCCATACCGCCAACTACTACTACGTGGGTAAAAGCCCGTCGCTGGCCTTTGATACCGGGGTTCCCTTTGGCCTCAACCCCCGTCAACAAAACGCCTGGCTGTACTATGGCGGCGGCTTGCAAGCCATGCAAAAGGTGATGGCGGACTTCAACGCCATTACCTTCCCCGCCGGTAACACCGGTGTACAGATGGGCGGCTGGTTCCGTAAGGAAATCAAGGGGCCCGAAGACCTCAAAGGGCTTCGCTTCCGTATCCCGGGCCTGGGGGGACAGGTGATGTCGCGTCTGGGCGTGACCGTCCAGACCCTGCCGGGTGGCGAGATTTTCCTGGCCCTCGACCGCGGCGCCATTGACGGGGCTGAGTGGGTAGGCCCCTACGACGACGAAAAACTCGGCCTGAACAAAGCCGCTCGCTTCTACTACTACCCGGGTTGGTGGGAGCCCGGCTCCACGGTTTCGGCTATTGTGAACCTGGACCGTTGGAAGAGCTTGTCCAAGGAATACCAGGAGATTTTCAAGACCGCTTGCCGCGAGGCCAACGAAGCGACCTTGGCCGAGTACGATGCGAAAAACTCCCCGGCCCTGGCCCGGCTGCAACGGGCTGGAACCCAGATTCGCCCCTACCCCAGCTCGGTGCTGCAGGCAGCCAACCGCGAATCCACTGCGCTTTTTGAGGAAATTGCCGCCAAAGATGCCACCTACCGGGGTATCTACACCTCCTGGAAGTCCTTCCGCGACGAGATTCGCCGCTGGTTCGGCACCAACGAGTTCCGCTACGACGATATTGTGCGTACCCTGCGCTAGAGCCTCCGCAACCTGAAAGAGGGAGATGCGCCAAACACCGGCCCCCCGCCTTAGAGCGGGGGCTTTTTTCGCGATAGGGTCATTGACGCAACCGAGTGGGATGGTTAGGATAACACGGGTCAATTTTAGGGAGTGTCCACAATGCTTCTTAAGCTGGTTTTACCTCGAGGAGGTGTTTGAGTGAGGTCGCTGCTGGCAGTGTCCAGTTTTATTGACACCCTCAACGAGTGGGTGGGCCGCATCGTGCTCTGGTTGGTGGTGCCGATGGTAGCGGTGGGTGCTTATAACGCCATCGGGCGAAGCTTGGATAAATCGGTGGGCACCAGGTTAGCCTCCAACACCTACTTTGAGCTACAGTGGTACCTTTTTTCCCTCATCTTCTTGTTAATGGTGGGGTTTGTGCTCAAGCACGACGGGCATATTCGTGTGGATGTGGTCTATGCTCGCTTGAACGAGCGTGGCCGGGCTTGGGTGAATATGCTGGGCTCTATTCTTTTTGTGGTGCCCTTCGCGCTGGTGCTTTTTTATGTTTCCTTGCCCCTGGTGAGTTTCTCCGTGCAGGTGCGCGAGATGTCGCTAGACGCGGGGGGCCTGCCCCGCTGGCCCATCAAACTCATGCTGCTGCCAGCTTTTGTGCTGCTGGCCTTGCAGGGCCTGTCCGAGTTTATTAAGAACCTGGCCTTTTTGCGGGGCAACCTGCCCCGCCTCCCCCACGAGGCCGAAGGGGAGGTGGCCTAGATGGTTTTACAGGGGGGCGGTGTCGAGCTGCTGGGTGGGGCCATGTTCCTGGGCGCTTTGGTGTTGATTTTTACCGGCTATCCGGTGGCCTTTGCCCTTGGTGGGGTAGCGCTCATCTTCGGGGCACTGGGGATTGCCATCGGCGAGTTCGACCTGCGTTTCGTGGGCAGTTTGCCCCAGCGCATTTTCGGTATCATGTCCAACTATACCTTGCTGGCCATCCCTTACTTCATCTTTTTGGGGCTGATACTGGAGAAATCCAAGCTGGCCGAGCAATTGCTAGACACGGTGGGGCAGCTTTTTGGCCCGGTGCGCGGCGGGGTGGCCATCGCGGTGGTGCTGGTGGGTACCTTGCTCGCGGCTACTACCGGGGTGGTGGCGGCCACGGTGGTGGCGATGGGCCTGATCTCCTTGCCGGTAATGCTCAAGTACGGCTACAGCAAGTCCCTGGCTACCGGGGTGATTGCCGCCTCGGGGACGCTAGGTCAGATTATCCCGCCTAGCATTGTGCTGGTGGTGCTGGGCGATCAACTGGGCATCAGTGTAGGGGATTTGTTTTTGGGTGCGCTGATCCCAGGTTTGCTGCTCTCGGGGGCCCTGGTGCTGTTGGTGGGCCTGGTGGCGCTGTTCAGGCCCAGGCTGGCCCCGGCACTGCCCCCCGAGGCCCGCCCTTACAAAGGATGGGAGCTGGGCAAACGCGCGTTTGTGGCCCTGGTGCCCCCAGTGCTGCTGATTTTGTTTGTGCTGGGCAGCATATTCTTTGGTATCGCGACCCCTACCGAGGCCGGTGCGGTGGGCTCGGTGGCCGCGCTGATCATGGCCGCTTTCTACCGGCGGCTGAGCTGGAAGGTGTTTCGCGACGCGGTGGTGGAGACGGCCCGCTTTACCAGCATGGTGATCTTCATCCTGATTGGAGCTACCGCCTTCAGCCTGATTTTTAGGGGCCTCGAGGGCGACAAACTGGTCAAGGACATTCTGGTGGCCCTGCCGGGGGGTGAAATTGGCTTCATAGTCTTCGTGATGGTGCTGGTTTTTGTGCTGGGATTCTTTATAGATTTCTTCGAGATTGCCTTCATCATTGTTCCGCTGGTGCTTCCGGCGGCGGAGGCTATCTGGCGAGCCCAGGCCGAGGCCATGCAGATGGCCGGTAACTACGACCTTTCTACGGAAGCTTTTGTACAGGGGAAGCTCTTATGGTTTGGCATCATCCTGGCTATGAACCTCCAGACCAGCTTCCTTACGCCGCCCTTTGGCTTTGCGCTGTTTTACCTGCGTGGGGTGGCTCCGCCGGAAGTCAAGACCACCGACATGTACCGTGTGGTAGTTCCCTTTATCGTCGTGCAGATATTGGTGCTCATTGTTGTCATCGCATTCCCGGCCCTGAGTAGCTGGCTACCCTCCCTGCGAGGAACCCCAGGCGGCTAGGGTACCAGCAGCACCTTGCCGGTGGTTTCGCGCCC
>CALFDH010000005.1 GCA_937950405.1 uncultured Meiothermus sp. | reverse complement strand
CCTGTAGGGGAGGTTAGGTGAGGTTGCTGAGCAGCAACTTTGCGTACTCGGGCGGTTCAGGGCCTCACCCAATACCCTCCCCTACCCTCCCTACGACGTAGGGAGGGGGCTCTATGTCAATCCCTCCCGGAAACCCGGAGGTGTACGGACATCTCTACGACGCTGTACTCAGCCTTCCTTCTGAACTGCATCAACACCCTATACAACTGCTACAGGTGTGCGAAATCTCGGCCTGCGCTACCCCTCAAAGCGACATCAGTCGGCAGCAGCCGAACCTGATAGGAAGAGGGGTCTGGCTTGTTTGGAAAGAAGTTCGTAGAGTTCTAAAAACTGCTCTTTGGCCCGCTGCCCCAGGAAGCCCGGTGGGGTGAGCTCGGGCGGCAGGCCGGGGTCAAGGAAGAGGTTCTTGCGGGCCTGGTGGATCATGTGGGTCAGACGCACAAAGGCTTCCTCGGGGCTTTTGGGTCTGTCCTGTTTTTGGGCCAGAAAGGCACGGTAGCGAGCCTGAGCCGCTTTGAGGTTGAAGGATTTTTCGATGAGCACGAGGGGCGGAGAGCTAGAAAAACGCTCAGCCTGAAAAAGTTCCACATAGCTTTGTAACCCATAAAAGCCCACCAGATCACGCGCTGCTTCCAGTGAGCCATTGGGACTGACCCAGACGCCTGGTGCAGGCGTCCCGAAGCCCAGCAGAATTAACTCGTTGCGGAACCGATCCCGCACGGTGCGTTTGGCCTCCGGCACAGCATAGACCAGAATGCGCCATTTTCCGTCCCAGGGGGCACCGTAGGTGTAGAGCCGCTCCCGCACGTTCTCGACCTGCCAGGCCACCCTGGGGGAGAGCCGGTAGTAAGCCCGCCGCCCGTCCTTCTCCGGGATAATCCAACCGCGCTTGACGCTACGCGAAACAGCAGCCCGCACGGCAGGTTCGCTAAATTCCAGCAGTTCCATCCAGCGAATCAAGTCTCCTACCCAGGCCCGGTTTTCGGGGTACAGGTACTCCATGTAGAGCGTGAAAAGATACGAGCGCGCTCGCATTGCTCCTAAGTATAATACGGATTTTTGCATTCCCGGCTAAAAAACGCTCGAAATTCAGGGAATATCCGACACTTCGTATTCTTCGCGGACTTGGAGGCGTGGTCACCCCTCCATGTGGCCACGTCTAAAAAAAGCGCGATAGAATCAGGGAACATCTATGGACACCCCGACCTGGAACACCGAGTTGCTGATTGAGCAAGACCTTGCCCACCACCTGCACCCCGTAACCAACCTGCACCGCCACAAGCAGAGCGGCCCGGTGGTGTTGGTTGAGGGGAAGGGTTCAAAAGTACGCGATAGCGAAGGCAGGTGGTACATCGACGGGTTTGCCGGTCTCTGGAACGTGAACGTGGGCTACGGGCGCACCGAGCTGGCCGAGGCAGCCCGCGAGCAGATGGCCCGGCTGGCCTTCCAGCCCACCTTCTTTGGGTTGGCTACCCCTCCGGTGATCGAGCTAGCCGCCAAAATGCACCAGCTTTTGCCCCACCACTCGCACTTTCAGTTCACCTCCGGGGGGGCTGAGTCCAACGAGACCGCTATCAAGGTTGCCCGCTACTACTGGGCGCTGTCGGGCAAGCCGGAAAAAACCAAGATCATCTCACGCCGCATGGCCTACCACGGCATCGCCATGGGCGCACTGGCCGCTACCGGCGTTCCGGCCTACCATGCCGACTTTGGGCCCTTGCCACCGGGATTTTTATACCTGAGTGCGCCGCTGGCCTACCGCAACAACCCCGGGCTTTCGGAGGCCGAGTTTGTGGCCATGCTGGCGCGGGAGCTCGAGGACTTGATTGCCCGGGAAGGCCCCGAAACCATTGCCGCTTTCATTGGGGAGCCGGTGCAGGGGGCCGGCGGCGTGGTGCCGCCCCCTGAGGGCTACTGGCAGGCCATTGCCCCTATCCTCAAAAAGCACGATATTTTGCTGATAGCAGACGAGGTCATTACTGGCTTTGGCCGCACCGGCGAGATGTTCGCCCAGACCACCTATGGCTTCCAGGCCGATATCACCAGCTTTGCCAAAGGCATCACCTCGGGCTACATCCCGCTGGGCGGGGTGGGCATCAGCCCTGAGATATTCGAGCGCATCTCGGCCCCCGACCGGATGTTCATGCACGGCTTCACCTACTCGGGGCACCCGGTGGCCTGTGCGGTGGCGCTGGCCAACATTGACATCATCGAACGCGAACAGCTCTGGCGCCATGCCGCCCTCCGCGGTGAGCAACTGTTACAAAGGCTGCAAGCACTGGAAACCCACCCCCACGTGGGCAACGTGCGGGGCAAGGGCCTGATGGCGCTGGTAGAGGTGGTAGAGGACAAAACCAGCAAAAAGACCTTCGAGCCTGCCCTGGGCATTGGCGCAAAGCTGATGAGGGTGAGCCGGGAGAAAGGTGTTATTGTGCGCTGCAACGATACCGGCTTTGCCGTGGCACCGCCCCTGGTCATTACCGAGGCCGAGATTGACGAAATGGTGAACGCCCTGGGCGAAACGCTGCTCGAGGTGCTGGGTTCGTAGAACTCTCTGCGTGTGGGATAGCCGGCAAACGGCACGAAAAAGCAGAAAATCATGGCAAAGGTCTCCGGTTGCAGGGCACTGACTGAAACGATGTCTTTGGCCTTCCGCTCTGAGCGTTCAGCCAGAGCGCTCTTCGCCTATTTCAAACCATCCGACCTCAAGAAAGCCCTGTCCTGGACGGAACATTAGCTGCCCATCCAGGTGACCATGTCTGTGTGGTAGATCCGATACAACTTCAGCCAGGTACCCAACTTTCAGCGACACCCAAGGTGGGGAGTGGGTGGTAGGAGGTAGGTTGCGGTTTTCAAACGCCTGTCCCCTGATCCCTGACCCCTATTCCCTACCTCATCGTTCCCAGAACGGGCAAAGTGTTCAGGTAAAAGGGTAAGACTCCTCCGCTCTTGGCCTTGGGTTTTGCATTTTTTACAACTGGCTTTGCTAGACTGAAAGCGGACTTCAGAAAGTCAGTATTGGAATTGCCTAAAAATCAAAAGGAGGGTTCATGGGATGGATTGAGTGGTGCAGTTTCCTTTTAGGGGGCTTGATTTTCTGGCTCCTGGGCTGGCTCGTAAGCTGGCTATTCCGAGGCAATACCCTGCGGCTGCAAAACCAGCTCACCGAGGCCCAGGCCGAACTGGGGCGGCTCCAGGTCGAACTGACCGGCTACAAGGCCACCCAGTCCAAACTGGCACAGGCTGAACAGGAGCTCTCCGGGCTTCGGGGGCAGCTTAAGGATTTTGAGTCGCTCAAGGCCAGCTTTGGCACAGTCAGCAAGGAGCTGGATGCCGCCACCCTCAAGATTCAAGGGTTGGAAGGACAACTCAAGGATTTCGAGGCCCTCAAGACCCAGCTTGCCAACCTTCAATCGCGTCTGGGCAGCCTTCAGGGTGAGCGGGACCGGCTTCAGGCCGACTACAGTGGGCTACAGACCCGGTTTGAGCAGCTCGAGGGCGAGCGAAATCGGCTTTCGACGCAAATACTGAGCTACCAGGGCGAGATGGCGGTGCTGAGCCGTCTGGCAGAGGCCCTGCGCCAGGACCGCGATGCACAGAAGTCTGAAGCCGCTAACCTGAGCGGCAAGCTGGCGGGTATGGGCGGGCTGATGGCGGTTTGGGAGGGCTTACGCCAGCGCTTCGGGAGCAAGCAGCCTGAAGAACTCGAGGCCCATTTCACCTCGGTTCAGGAAGAAGCTGAGCGTGCGCGGAGCGAGTTGGGCAAGCTAAAAAGTGATTATGAAGCAGCGCTGGCCGAGCGAAAACAACTGGAGGGCGAGTTGCAGGGCTTGCGCGCGCGTCTGCTCAACCTCGAGGCCGACCAGGGCAAAGTTGCCGCCCTGGAAGCCGAAATCGAGCGCTATAAAAACGAGTTTAGCGGCCTGCAGGCCCGCTATGCGACCCTCGAGGCCGACCACCAGAAACTTCAGGCCCGCTACGAAGCCCGTATCCAGACCCTCGAGGGTGAAAAAGGCCAGCTATCCAGCGAACTCCAGAGCCTGCAAAACCGCCTGAGCGCCCTGGAGCAAGAGCGCAACCAGGCACGGCAAGAATCGGCCCAACTCAGCACCCAGCTCGCAGGCTTGCAGGGCAGCCTGAACGCCCTGGAGGCCATTCGGGCCCGGTTTGGCAACCTGCAACCCGCCGACCTCGAGGCCCGGATCGTGGCCATGCAGAACGAGCGCAACCAGTACGCGGGCGAATTGGAGCTCCTGCGCAAGCGCATCGAAGCCGTTGCAGGCGAGCGCGACCACCTGCGCGCCGAAGTGGAAGGGTTGCAAAAGCGCCTCGACAACCTGAGCTCCGATAGTAACAACGTAATCGCGGAGCGCAACAAGCTCCAGGCCGAAGTCGAAAAGCTACGGGCCGACCTGAACCAGGCCCAGGGCGCCTACCAGGATCTGGAAGCGGTGCGCCGTGAACTCTCCGACCTGCGTACCCGGCTGGCCAAGGCCGAAGAGGAACGCAACTGGTTTGCCGGAGAGGTCGAGGGCTTACGCAAGGAGAGCGAGAAGGCCCGGCAGAATCTGGCTGAACTCGAACAGCTTCGACGTGAACATGCCAACCTTCAGTCTCGCATAGCCGAGTACGAAAAAGCCTTGCAAAATGCCGAGGAAGACCGCCGCCAGATGGGAGCCAACTACAGCGCCCTGCAAGCCCGCATCGCCGATTACGAAGCCAGGCTGGCCAAAGCCCAGGAGCGCACCACCAACTCCGACGCCCCGGCAGCCAACCTGGCGGCCATGCAAACCAGTGCACCGGAAGCCGAAGCTACTGGGGCCGTTGCTGCCCCAACACCAGCCCGACCTACCAAACCGCGCCAAGCCAAACCCAAGCAACCTAAGGAAGTGATCGGCTACCGCGTCACCCAGAGCCGCACCTTCCGGGCCGAAGTGGTGCCCGAAGGCCACGACCCCCTGGGGGTGATCGAGGGCATCGGCAACACCTACCAGCAAAAGTTGTGGGACGCAGGCATCAAAACCTTCGAAGACCTGGCCAGCACACCC
Source organism: uncultured Meiothermus sp. (assembly GCA_937950405.1). Taxonomy (GTDB): domain Bacteria; phylum Deinococcota; class Deinococci; order Deinococcales; family Thermaceae; genus Meiothermus. The sequence continues at coordinate 2,167 of CALFDH010000005.1, read as the reverse complement.
GAGGCACGGCTGCGCGAAGTCATTGGCAAGGACCTGGAGTTCGACGAGTGGATTGTGGAGGCCCGCCGCTTTGTGCGCGGGGTCTACAAGCTCAGCCGCGCCACCGCCGGAGGTAGCCGCCGCAAGGCCGACGACCTGACCCGCATCGAGGGCATTGGCCCCAAGATACGCGATGCGCTGGTAGCCGCCGGCATCACCACCTTCGAAGCCCTGGAAGCGGCCACCGAGGGCCAGCTCCACGCCGCCATCGAGGCCGCCGGCATCAGCTTCGCCCCCAGCCTTCCCACCTGGAGCCGCCAGGCGGCCTACCTGGTACGAGGCGACGAAGCAGGGTTCCAGGAATACATTGCCCGCCTCACCGCCGGAAGGGAGGAATAGCCCATGGCCAGAGCCTGGACCACCTACGATTGGATCAAACTGCTGGGCGCCGTTCTTCTGCTCATTCTGTTGTTTTTCTGCATGGGCCGCCAGGGTAGCGCAGCCATTGCACCCACCCTCACTGCGCCCGCTCCCGGAACCCTTCAAGGCCCAACGGTGGATTTGAACGGCACCGGCACCCCAGGGGGTTTCATTCAACTGCTGCTGAACGGCAACAAGGTGGGGGCGCCGGTACGCATCGGAAGCGACGGACGCTGGGCTTTGCCGGGTTTCAACTTTGGCGCACCCGGCAACTACACCCTCACCCTGCAGCCGGTAGACGCCAGCGGTAACAGCCTGGGGCCGGGGTCGGATCTGGCCTTCACCGTGCCTTTGCCGACGGGTAATCTTCAAATTAGCGAGCCTAGCAATGGCGCTCAGATGCCCGCCGGCACTTTCCAGTTGCGGGGGATGGGTACGCCTGGGGAAGCGCTCGAGGTCTTCGAAGACAACACCAGCCTGGGCCGGGTGGTGGTGAACCCCGACGGCACCTGGACGCTGGCCGTGCCGCCCCCCATGCCGGGCGAACATACCTACGAGGTGCGCGGCGCCAGCGCCTCGGTCAGCCTTCAGGTTACGGTGGCGGCGGCTGCCGGAACCGCTGCTGATTGCACCAAAGACTTCACCCTTTCCTTCAGCGATGGGCAGACCGTGGCCCGCCCCTTCCGTTTCGGCGGCGAGGGGGCCGGGCAAGGCTACACCGTTACGGTCAAACGCGGTGAGCGCATCGTGGGCAGCCGGGATGTACCCCTCGATGCAACCTGCGGTTGGAGCTACCGCTCCGACCCCGGCCCCGGCCCCATCACCTACGAAGTCCGTCCCATCGGGGCCCCGCCCAGCGATCCACCGCTACAAACCATCAACCTGACCGTCCGGTAGGGCCGCTGTCATCCAAATCTCCCCGAAACTGGGGAGGTTTTTTGCTTGCCTAGAGCCGTCAAGCCGCTTCGATAGGAGAATTCGCCGAAGGCTCTATTTCCAGAAGCCGGAGCATCTCCCCCACCAGGTACAAAGAGCCCGTTACCAGGACTGGTTTGCCGTCCGCTCGGGTCGCCTCAACCGCGTGCTCGAGGGCTTCCATCGGATGCTCGAAGTAGGGGGCCGGGTATTCTTGCAACAAAGCTTCGGCCCGCAGGGCACCCCTGGCAGCGTAGGTATAGCGCACACTTTTGGCCTTGGGCAAAAGGGTTTGCAGGATGGTGTGGTAGTCCTTGCGGGGGAAAGCGCCAAAGACCAGGTGAAAGCCCTCGAACTCGTCTACCAGGGCCCGGGCCGCCGGAGGATTGTGGGCCCCATCGAGTACCACCGGAGTGCTCCGGTAGGTCAGTTGCTGCATCCGACCGGGATGCACGGCTGTGGATAAACCTGTGGATATCACCGCTTCGGCGTAACCCAGCAAGCGCAAAACCGCCGCCGCAAGACGGGCGTTTTGCCGTTGAAACCGGCCCCGCAAAGAAGGCTGGACAGGCAAATCGAAAATAGGGCCGCCCTCCGGGAGCACATACAACGGGGCCGCCCGCTCGGCGGCTATGCGGCGGATCACCTCCAGTCCAAGCCCCTCGGCCCCGGTCACCACCGGAACCCCCTCCCGAATGGCCCCGGCTTTGTCCCTGGCCACCCCCTCCAGCGAGCCTCCAAGAGTTTCTAGGTGGTCTTCCCCGATATTGGTGAGCACGGTAACCCGCACATCGGACAGCGCATGGGTAGCATCCAGTACCCCCCCCACCCCGGCCTCCACGGCTGCCATGCG
>CALFDH010000004.1 GCA_937950405.1 uncultured Meiothermus sp. | reverse complement strand
GGCCCGGTGCTCGACCTAGCCGGGGGCACCGGGCGCAACGCCTTCTTTCTGGCCAGACGGGGGCATCCGGTGATTTTGCTCGAGCGGAGCCGGGTAGCGCTGGCGTTTGTGCAGGCAGAAGCCCTCCGGCAAAACTTGCAGGTCTGGGCGCTCGAGGCCGATCTCGAATCCCCCGACCCCAGCCTGCCCCCTGGCCCCTTTGCGGGCATAGTCAAGTCGTACTTTTTGCACCGTCCGCTGTTAGCCCACCTGGCCGAGCGGCTCATGCCGGGGGGGTTGGTGCTCCTCGAGGGCTTTACCGTGCAGGAAGCAGCCCGCCGGGGCAGCCAGGCCGCGCACTACTGGCAGGAAAGCGAGCTCCTGCACCCGCCCCCCAGTCTGAATTTGCGGGCCTGGGCCGAGGGGTGGATGGACGGCCACCACCGCACCTGGGCGGTCTGGCAGAAGCCAGCCTTAAGTACTCCCTCTGAAAATCGTAGTCTCATGCGCTTTTCATCCAGCAAAACGTGCTACTCTACGGGCTGGTTGGGGAGTAGCCACCCTGTTTGGGGTTGATTAATCGTCAGTACGAAGCATTGGCTTCCGGTTAGTCTGGGCGCATTGCCTTGGTGAGACCACCACGACACGAGTATGCCGTGGTGGTTTTGTGTTATTAGACCTAGCCACGACTCTGAGGTGCCCATGGAACAACTTGGACAAGCGCTAATCGTTATCGGAATCCTGATTGTGCTGGAGGCGGTACTTTCCGCCGACAACGCCATGGAGCTGGGGGTAATGGTAAAGCAACTACCCCCACCCTGGCGGCAAAAGGCTCTTTTTTACGGTATCGCCGGGGCCTATATTCTGCGGGGCCTGGCCCTGGTTTTTGCGGTGTATCTGATTCAGTTCTGGTGGATTCAGGCCCTGGGGGCCGTTTACCTGCTCTACATCGCTATCCGGCACTTTAGCAAGCCGAGGCCCAAAGAGGCAGCTCGCCCAGATGCCTTGCAAACGCTCAAGACCGTAACCCCACGCCAGTTCTGGACCATTGTGGCCCAGATCGAGCTGGCCGACCTGGCCTTTGCGGTGGACTCGGTGCTGGTTGCGGTGGCCCTTTCGGACACTCTCTGGATTATTTTCACCGGCGTATTTATCGGCATTCTGGCCCTGCGCTTTGTGGCGGTACTGTTTGTGGGTCTGCTGGAAAAATACCCCCGCTTCGAAACGGTGGCCTTTGCGGTGGTGGGCTTTGCCGGGGTCAAGCTAGCCATTGGGGGTTGGGACAAGTTCGCCAAGGAAGTCCTGAGCCGCCCCGAGTGGGTCACGGGCATAGACAAAACCCAGTTCTCGCTCTTTATTCTGGCCGTGCTGGTACTGGGTACCATCTGGGCCATAAGCCAGAAGCCCAAAGCCAAAGCGCTGGAAAGCAAGCCCTCTGAGGCGTGAGCCTGGGCGCTTTTTTTCTCTCGTCGCAACCCTGTAAATCTGGTAAGGTTGTGCCGATGACTGTTGTGCTGGCAATTGTGGCCTACCTGACCGGCTCCCTGCCCCTGGGGTACTGGGCCATCCGCCGCCTGACCGGGCAGGACCCGCGCCTGGCCTCGGCTTATAACCTGGGCCTCGAGAATACCCTCAAGCTCCTGGGCGCAGGCCCGGCACTGCTGGCCTGGGGCCTGGATTTCTTCAAGGGGCTTCTGGCGGTATGGATGGGGGGGCAGTTTGGCTTGTCCTGGGCGGTCGTTTTTGCGCTGCTGGTTTACCTGGGGCACCTCTACCCTCCTCGGTTTCTGGCCGAGGGGTCGCTGTTGCGCGGGCGGGGTGCCGGGGTGCTGGCGGGGGTTGTGTTGGGGCTCTACCTGAGCGGCTTTTCTTACCTGCTAACCCTGGTGGTGCTGCTGGTAGCAGTGGTGGGCCTGTTCTTGAGCCGCTACGCTTCCCTGGCGGCCATGTACATCCCGGCTACGCTAGCGGTCTTGCTCACCTTCGAGCCCATCTCGAACGGGGCCAAGCTAGCGGCCTGGGTTTTGCTGTTCTTAACCCTGTGGCGCTACAAGGAAAACATCGGGCGCATGCTGGAAGGCACCGAGCCCCGCCTGGGCGAACCTTTGCCTCTGCCCTCCGACCAACAGGTGGTCTGCGCCTTTATGATTCATCCGCTCACAATGGAAGACCTCTTCCAGAGCCCCCGCTTCCGCTGGGCCAAGCCCCTGGTCGAACGGGGCCTGATTCGCCAGAGCCTGGTCGAACACCTAGCCGAGGCCATCCGACCCATGAAGGTGGGCGAGTTGCGCGGGGTGAAAACCACCGATGGCCGCGAGATTCGATGTCACCTGCTATCGGCCCCGTTGCTGCCGCAGCAGATTACCAGCAAACCCGAACTCGCCACCCAGCGCGCCATTCAGGGAGCCCGGCTGGCCAGGGAGCTCGGGTGCACGGTGGTGGGGCTGGGCGCTTTTTGGAGCGTGGTGGGCGAGAAAGGAAAAATCGTGCAGGAAGCCGTGCCCGAAATTCAGGTCACCAACGGCGGGGCCTACACCGCCGGTACCGTCAAGGCCGCCATTCCCGGCATCCTGGCCCACTTCGAGCAGAGTGGGCGCAAGCTCAAACAGGCCACCGCCGCCGTGGTGGGGGCCAATGGCGTGGTGGCCTTCGGCATTGCCCGGCAGATTGCCCCTCTGGTAGGCAGGCTTATCCTGGTGGGGCGCAACCTGGAGCGCCTGGAAAAGAGTGCCGTAACGCTCAAGCAAAATTTGGAGCGCAAGGGCCAGCCGGTGCCAGAAATACTCACCACCCTGGACATTGCCGCCATCAAACAAGCCGACTTGATTTTTACCGCCACCTCCGACCCCTCGGCCATCATTTTTCCCGAGCACGTCAAGCCCGGCGCCTGGATCTACGACGAGGGGGTACCCCCCGACGTGGACGGGTCGGTCAAACAGGTACCGGGGGTACGGGTGATTCCCGGGGGCGTGGTGCGGCCACCAGGGCCTATGACCGGCAACCTCGACCTGCACTTTGGCGAAGGGGCCGTACCGGCCTGCCTGGCCGAAACCATGATTCTGGCCGCAGAGCAAGCCTACGAGCGCAAGAGCTTGGGTGGCGAGACCAAAAGCGAAAATATCCAGTTCTTCGTGGAGCGCGCCGAGGCGCTGGGGTTCAGGGTGGTGGATTAATTTATACCAGATTCGGTCAGTTCGTTCCCGAATGGGGACGAACTGACCCGACCGAAGTTATCCGCGCAGCGGAGGGCGATACCGCCCCTTGGAAGGGAGACGCTTTCTTCGCCGACCAAAGGGAGGGGTGTGCTTTAGGATTCAAAAAGATAGCCTCTGAAGGTCTTTGATTTGGGTGATTATCTTTTTGAATCCGGTATTATTCGTGTCCGAGCAAGCCCTTTTTTCTGGCGACCAGGTCTGCGGTTTGGAATAGATATACCCCAAGGCTATACAGTGCAACGGCGCCCAAAGCGAGTATGGCCCAATCAACGGGGTTGATCGCAACTCCAGACAGAAGTTTTCTGGTGATACTTGCTCCTTGGGTAAGTGGAAACCACTGAAGCTGGGGTACCTCTACCATCACAGCCGGAAATACCAGGAGTTGAACCAGGGTGAATATGTTTCCCACCTCTTTGTAGAGCAGCACCACCGCCCCGGCCACCAGCCCCAGCCCCAGGGCAGCAATCGAAAACAAAAAGAAAGCCGGTAGCAGCAGCCAGTTGAGCACAAAAGCCGATTTATACACGAAAACTAGGGCCACAAATAGCAAGCTAAGTTGCAGCAGAGAGTACCAAGAGCGCGCCAAAACCTGTACCACAAAAAAAGCCGTCAGTCCCTGACCGGATAAAACCATGTTCTCCAGGGAGCCCGATTTCACCTCTCTACTTACCTGTTGCGCCGGCCCACCGATAGTGGCTAAAGCAAAAATTCCCAACAAGTAACCTGTAATTAGTTTGGTTGTTTGTAAGCCGCTCGAGTCCAGCGCACCGGCCAACCTCGCAAAACCAAACAACAGATAAAAAATAAGGCCCAACAGCAGTAGCCCCAGTACAAACTGCGCGGGGTAGCGAACCAACTCGAGCCATGAGCGTATAAGCTCTGCGTAAAAGAGTTGGCGAAGTCTAAGCATGGCTGGGCTCCTTCTTGGTTAGATTCTTGAATATCTGGCCCAAATCCGCCTCGATTTTCTCGATGCTCTTGATAGGAGCCGGACGCAACCGATCCAACAGGTCGTATATCTCGTTGGCGCACTGTAGAGCTACTTCGAGTACTGTGTTCGTGGAATCTAGGGTGAAAACGTAGGGAAGCTCGAGGCCCATTAGCGGCTCTGCAAATACAATTCGATACCGTTGCTGGGCAAACATATCCAGTAGTTCCCGCTTAGGTTTGTCCACAACAATTCGGCCATCCGCCAAAATCGCCACACGGCTACTCAAACGTTCGGCCACTTCCATTTGATGTGTGGTGAGCAAAATCCCTTTTCCATCGGCGGCCATAAGCTGTATTTGCTCTTCCAGCGTTTCAGCCGCGTCAATGTCCAGCCCAAGCGTCGGTTCGTCCAGGAGCAGATAGGGTGGATCATGGGCGATGGCCAACGCAAACGCCATTTTCGAAATCATCCCTTTTGATAAAGTCTGGGTCGGTGCGTTTCGCTTTTCCCAGAGCCCCAGCAAATCGAGCAGATACTTGGCTCTCTCGCTTGCGGCCGAGCGCGACATCCCTCGAATAATGCAGGTGTATTGAAGGTTTTCAAAGGGCGAGAGCCGAGGGTACAGCCCCCGGTTTGTATCAATCAAAGCCCCGAGCTGGGCCATATACTCCGGCTTGCCAAGTGTATGGCCGTTAATACTCACCTTACCGGCGTCCGGCAGTACAAGACCACAAATAATCCGTATTGTGGTCGTTTTACCGCTACCGTTTCGGCCCAACAGGGCACACACCTGGCCGGGCTTGACTTCCAGCGAGACATCCTCCAGCACCTTCACGGAATTGGTTTTAGAGGAATAGGCTTTTTGTATGGACTCAACGTGAATCATTCGTGCTGCACCCGTCCTCGATTACGTCATTTGAGGAGGTACGGGTTTTGTTCCGTACCTCCTGGCTCAAGCCTAAAGTCTAATGCCGGATTCAAAAAGATACTTCACCAAAACAAAAGCCCAGGGGGCTATCTTTTTGAATCCTAGAGCACTCCCTTCGGCCGGGTTAGTTCGTCACCATTCGGTGACGAACTAACCGAATCTGGTATAACTAGCACCAACCCAACACACAAAAGATGTGATCCAGCAGCGCAACGAGATATTCCTTGGTGATCATTTTGCCTCCTCGCACTTAATCGCACAACCCATCGCGGCGTCTTAGCAACCATTACTAGCAAAACAAATAATTTCCGCAATCAAACGAATAACGAACTCGCGCATAGGATTCAGCCTCCTTTCTGGAGCGCTCCGTCAAAAAAGATAACAATCAAGAAAAAAAATCAAGCATTTTTCTTTTTACTCAATACAAATTTTAAGGGTGTATGCTCATGCCTAAATGCTTTTACTTCTCAGCCCTACCCGGTTCGAAGCTGCCTTTCTGAAAGGCCGAAAGTTTACCTTCCACGGGCGCGCCGGGCTGCGTGGGGAGGGTTGGGTATGGCTCGAGGGCGGGGTGGGCAAGGTCAACACGGCTATTAGCCTGGCTGCTTTTACCCAGCGGCGCAAGTTTGATCGGGTGCTGCTGTTTGGCATCGCGGGCATGTATCCAGATGCAGGTTTGCAGATTGGGGACGCAGCCCTCGCCGAGAAGGAAATCCAGGCCGACTTAGGCCTCAAGCACGGTGGCATGAAGGGCCTGGGCTTTCCTACGCTGGTGCTGGCGTCGGACCGGTATCATAACCGCTTTTCGCTGGACCGGGCTTTCACGGCTGAACTAAGCCAAACCCTCAAGCTACCCCGCAAAACCTTCCTGACCCGCGACCTGGTCTCGGAAAACCCCACCGAGGCCCGGCAGCTATCGCGCCGGTGGGAGGCCGACCTCGAGAACATGGAGGGCGCCGCCTTTGCCCAGACCTGCTTGTGGCTGGGCCTGAAGGGCGCCGAGCTGCGTGCGGTGTCCAACCTGGCCGGGGTGCGCGACAAAACCCAGTGGCGTATCAAACAGGCGGTAGAGAGCCTCGAGCACCACATCCTGCGTATCATTTAGCCATGATTGACATCACCCGTCGCATCTACCCTGGGGTTCCGGTCTGGCCCGGCGATACCCCCTACCGCTACGAACTGACCGCCCAGATAGCCCAGGGGGACAGCGTGAACGTGGGCAAAATCATTACCACCACCCACCTGGGCACCCACCTGGACGCCCCCTGGCATTATGTGGATGCAGGCGAAAAGCTGGAAAGCGTGCCGCTCTCGGTGCTGGTGGGCCCCTGCCGGGTGGTGGACGCCCGGGGGCAAGAAGCCCTGTCGGTGGAGTTCCTGCGGAGCGTGGAACTGGCCGAGCGAACCCTGTTTTTCACCGGGCAGCCTAACCACTGGGCCACATTTCCCCATACCTTCATGCACGTAGAGCCCGAGGCCGCCATGTATCTGGCCGCGCAGGGGGTGCGGCTTTATGGCACCGACTGCCCCAGCGTAGACCCCCTGACCTCCAAAGACCTCCCCGGCCACAAAGCATTTGCAGGGGCGGGGGTGTACATCCTGGAAGGGCTGGCGCTGGACGGTGTGGCTGTGGGAGCCTACGAGTTAATTGCCCTGCCGCTGAGGCTCGAGGGGGCCGATGCCGCGCCTGTAAGGGCCATTCTGCGCTAAAGGCGACGCTCGAGGAGGTCTATAAATACAGGTAGAGCGCTCCAGAAGCGCTCAGGAGCTGATGACCAGGGCCTTACCAATGTAGCTTGAATCCTCCAGTGCTTTCAGGATGAAGTCAGCCACATCGGCCCTCGAGATTCTCCCCCGCCCGCTATGCCCAACCCTGTAGGCGCCGGTTCTGGCATCGTTGGTCAGGCCTGTGGGGCGAGCAATGGTCCAGTCAAGGCCGCTTTCCATCAGGATCTTCTCCTGGCGCTCGTGCTCTTCCAGGGCCGCCTTGAGAAAGAGCCAGGCCATTTGGGCGATCAGGCCCTTGCGGCTGTCACCCACGCCAAACGAACTCACCGCGACCACTCGCCTTACCCCGTGCTGCTGCATGGCCCGCACGATGTGGGCCGTTCCCTGGCTGCGGGTCTGGTCCCCTGCCTGGCTGCCTGCACCCAGCGCAATCACCACGGCATCCTGGCCCTGAACCGCCCTGGACACCGCCTCAAGATCAAAGATATCGCCGCGCAGGACGCTGAGATGGGCATGTTCGGGGAACGAGGGGTTTCTCGCAAAGGCGGTCACGCGATGCCCTTGCTCCAGGGCTTGCTGCACAACCTGAAGCCCGACACCCCTGGATGCACCAAAAACCACGATCTTCATGCCTACAAAATAACGTTAGGGGCGTACCACAATACGCCCCTACGACACCAACTGGCTTATTGCGCTTACGAGGAGTGCTTGTCCCCGCCGCACCTGGACGTGCCAAGCAATCCGTGCAAGCATTTTTACTGCACCTGCAGGGTGATGGTGGTGAGCGGCGGTTCGGTCTCGAGCCGGCCCGTCTCGCGCACCTCGTAGGTAATCTCTCCGGGGCCGGGGTCGGAGAAGTAGCTCCAGCCGCAGGCCGCACTGAGCGGAATCTCCTTGCGCCCGATGATCCGATCCCCACGCCGCACCAGCACGGTGTAGCTGCTGGCCGAGCCCACCCCGCCAAAGCGGAAGGGCCTCGAGACCGTACCCCCCGCTTGCAGGTTCGAGAGCGCAAAGCTTTGGCTACAGATGGCCCCTGCCTGGGCCTCGGGCACCACCAGCGAGATTCGAGCCCCCGAGGCAGCGCCTTCGGGCCGCGCCTCATACACCCGGGTTCCGCCTGGAGGCGGCGGGACGTTCAGGCTCCACTGCCCGTTGGCATCGGCAGTGACCCGCCCCAGGCTGGCGCCGTCCTCGAAGATTTCGACCACCTGTCCCGGCCGGGCCGTCCCCTGGAGGGTAAAACCAGTAGCGGCCACCGTAGCGCCCTCGAGCGGCGAGGTAAACGCGGGCTCGGCAGGCTGCGCAACGTTGACATTCGTACTGGCGCCCGTAGCCTGTCCAGCCCGGCGCACCTCGTAGGTGTGAGCCCCGGCAGCCAGGGCCGAGGGTAGGGTCGAGGTCGCCACCGGTAAGCTCCACCGCCCATCGGGGCCCACCGTCACCACCCCCAGGGGGTTGCCATTGTCAAAGAGCTCGAGGGTCTCCCCTGGCTTGCCGGTGCCCTGCAGGGTATAGCTTCCGGCAATCAGGGTTGCACCACTGGCGGGTGCAGTAATGCTCACGGCAGCCACTGCCGGCGACAGGCCCGCACTGAAGGCTTGCAAACCCAGCCCCGGCAGAACCGAGAGCAGGCCCAACAGACCGATAGCCCCCAGCAGTAGGCCTAGGGCAGGCGCCCCCGTGCGTGCCGCCGGCGCCATCAAACCCTGGGTCAGGCCCATGGGCGCTGCCGCGACCGGAATCCCCGGCGCTTCCGAGCTGCCAAACTGGGTCAGGGCGGCCTCGGCCTCGTGGTCTTCAGCCTCCTGTACGGGGGTGGGCTTGCTGAAAATCAGGAAGAAGGTCTTGAGGTAGTAGTAGGCCCCAATGGCCGAGGTCACGAGCGCCAGCACCACCAGCCCATAAAGACCCGCCCGCGCCGCCTCCTGGAAGACCAGATACTTGGCCCAGAACCCGGCCAGAGGCGGCAACCCCAGCACCGAAAGGATGCCCAGCCCCATTGCCCCGCCCAGCAGGGGCTTGCGATACCACAGGCCGCGCAGGCGCTCTAAGGGCACGTCCTGGTTGGAGAGCATCGAGAGCACCGCAAAGATGAGCCCTGTGGCCAGCCCGTAGGTCAGCAGGTAGAAGGGAATGGTGGCCTGTCCGGTGGGGCCATAGAGCCCCAGCCCGATGTAGCCCGCATTGGCGATGGAGGAGTAGGCAAAAAGCCGCTTGGCCTCGGTTTGGGTCAGAGCCCCCAGGTTCCCGAACAGGGTACTGAGGGCAATCAGCACCGCCATCCCCACCCCCCAGGCTTCCAGACCCTGCGGGGTGAAGATCCGCAACATGGCCGCAAAGGCTGCCGCCTTTACCGCCGTGGCCATGAACAGCGTCACCACGGTGGGGCTACCCTGGTACACATCGGGCGACCACCACTGGAAGGGCACCATGGCGGTCTTGAAGGCAAAGGCCGCCATAATCAAGAACAACCCCGCAAGGTAGAGGGGCCCGGAGCCGGGAGCCCCTGCCATGAAGCTACCGGTCGCGCCAAAGTATAGAGCGATGCCGTACAGAAAAATGGCCGCCCCTAAAGCCCCCAGCAAAAAGTACTTCAGGCCCGCCTCAAAGCCTTTTTCATCGCGCTGCCATGTAGCCAGCACATATAGGGGCAGCGAGAAGACCTCGAGGGCAATCACCAGCACCACCAGGTTGGGGCTGCTGGCCATAATGTGCATGCCGGTGACCGCATACAGCACCAGCAGCGGAAACTCGAACTTTTTGGCGGGCCCCAGCAACAAGGCCCACAGGCCGCCCAGAATGGCCACCAGGGTCAGGCCACGGGCCAGGGTATCGAAGCGGTACAGACCCCCAAAGGCTTCCACCGTCTGGCCCCAGCCCACCAGACAAAACAAACCCGCCAGCACCAGGCCTGCCAGGGTAACGATCCTGTTGGCCTCGCGGGAGATTACAAAGGCCAAGAGCGACAGCACCGTGGCGAAGCCCGCCAGCATGTACAGGGTCAGCATCGCACACCTCCGGTAAGGGTCGAGGGTCGAGAGCCCAGTGCCCAGGGCCAGTACGAGGGGGCTCGAGACCCGTAGCCCCCAGTTCTAGAGATCGCCACAGCGCTCACGAGGCACCTCCAAAGAGCGCGGCCAGGGCCTTGCCCAGGGGCTCGAGGTACAGGGTGAAGAGCTTCGGGTACAGCCCCATCAAAAGTAGCACGGCCACCGTGACGGCAGCAAAACCCCATTCGCGGGTGTCCAGGTCGGGCACCGCCTGGGCCTGGGTATTTTCCTGGAAAAGTTTCTGGAAGGCGGTGAGGGCATAGGCCGCCGCCGCAATCACCGCCAGGAAGGCCACAAAGGTCAGCCAGGGCGAAACCTTGTAGGCCCCCAGCAGGGCCATCAGCTCGCCCGGAAAGCCCGAAAGCCCCGGCAGCCCAATCATGGCCATCAGCAAGAACATGCCCAGCACGTAAAGGGCCGGCGCGTGTTTGGCCAGGCCGCGCACCGGGGAGGTCTCTAGGCTCCCCGTTCGTTTATAAACCAGCCCGATAAACAAGAACATGGCCGAACCGTACACCATCGAAGCCCCCAACAGGTACAAGGCCCCTACCGTACCCTCGCCATTGCCGCTGAAGAGGCCCAAAGCCGCTACACCCATGTGCGAAACCCCGGCATAGGCCAAGAGCGTTTTCCAGTCAGGGGCGCTAAAAGCCACCCAGGCCGCATAGATAGCCCCAAAAGCCGCCAGGAACAGGAGCAAGCCCTGCCACTCACGGAGGCCATCGGGCATCAGGGGAATGGCCCATTTGAAGAAAGCGAAGATACCCACCTTGTACAAAGTGCCCATGGCGTCGGCCAGACCCGAGGGGTGGTTCTGCTGGTGGAAACTGGGCAGCCAGGCGTGCAGGGGGAAAAGTGGGGTCTTGACTGCCAGCGCCACCATAAAGCCCAGGAAGGCCAGCGAAGCAGTCTGCCCGGTCAGCGGGTTGGCCGCCAGGTCGGTATAGAGGAAGCTATCCGCCCCGCCCAGAAAACGCACCGCAAAGATAGCGGCCAGCATGGGCAGCGAACCCACCAGGGTAAAGAGGGCAAAGGTGTAGATGGCCCGGAGCCGATCTGCACCCCCGTAAAACCAGAGCATCAGGAGCGAGGGAATCAGTGTGGCCTCGAAGAAGAAGTAGAAGAAAATCAGGTCTTGCGCGGCAAAAATACCCAGCAAGCCTGTCTGCATCATCAGGGTGTACGCCAGAAAGCGCACCGGCACATCGGCAATCCAGACCCCCAGCAAGACCACCAGGCTCACCGCAATCCACAAAAGCAGCCCCGCACCATCCAGCCCCAGCGCATAGTAGACCCCTGCCTCGGGTAGGAAGGGCGTCTGGCTGGCATAAGCCACACCCTGCCCACCGTAGCCCGCAAATAGCACCAGCGAGATCCCCAGGCTAATGGCCGCCGAGGCAATGGCAAAACCACGGCCCAGACCCGGCATGATGAGCAAGACCAGACCCGCCAGGAGGGGTAACCACAGTCCAACATGAATCATCGCAACACCCCCCAGCCCAACAGCAGCACCAGCGCCAGGAGCAACCCGGCCAGGTAAAAGCGCAGGGCGCCGGTCTCGAGCTTCGCCAGCAGGCCGCCCAGCCCGCCCATCAGGCTACCCAGTCCCGCAAAGCCGGTGAGCAGACCCTTGTCGCCGACAAACAGCAGTTCGGCCAGCCCCTTGGCCGGGTTCACCAGCAGGGCGTTGTACACGGCATCGGCATAAAAGCCCTGCAGGGCCGCCGTCTGGAAGCGCTCATACCAGGCGGGCATCTGCTGCTGGAAGAAGCGGAAACCCCACCACAAGGCAGCTATCGCCACCACCGCCGAGATGATAATGAGCACCCATTCGGTGACCACCGGCAGCTTCTCGTGGGGGAAGTCCCCAATGGCCTTGGTCAGGTAGGGCTCAATAAAGTTCTTGTAATCAATAACGTACGGCAGCCCCATAAAGCCCACCCCTAACGCCCCACCCATCAGAATGTGGTTGGGCCAGAGCATCACCGCCGGGCTCTCGTGGGGGTGCGCCTTGCCCCCTGGTGCATGGGCGTTAGTCCGTCCCGAAGGGGATCGTCCCCGGTACTCACCCCAGAAGACCAGCACATACCAGCGAATCGAGTAAAGCGCCGCCAGCACCGAAGCCCCCAGCATCAGCACCCAGAGCCAGGGGCCAAACTCGAAGGAGTAGGCCAGAATGGCGTCCTTCGACCAGAAACCAGCCAGCGGAACCAGACCGCCGGAGGCAAAGGTAGCCACCAGGCCGTGCAGGTGCGTGGCCGGCAGGTACTTGCGCATCCCGCCCATCTGCCGCACGTCCTGCTCGCCCCCCAGGGCGTGAATCACCGAGCCAGAGGTCATGAACATCAGGGCCTTGAAGAAAGCGTGGGTCACGATGTGGAAAATGGCCACCCAGTACGCTCCCACCCCTACCGCCACAAACATGAAACCCAGCTGCGAAAGGGTTGTATAGGCCACTATGCGCTTGATATCCCACTGACCCAGCGAACACAGAGCGCCATAGAATGCGGTTAGAAGACCGACAGTCACAATCAGGCCCGCCAGGAAACCATCGCCGTGCAGGATAAAGGCGTGGCGCACCAGTAGATACACCCCCGCCGTCACCATGGTAGCGGCGTGAATCAAAGCCGAGACCGGCGTGGGGCCGGCCATGGCATCGGGTAGCCAGACCGTCAGGGGCACCTGGGCGCTTTTACCTATGGCTCCAATCAGGAGAAAGAAGCCGGCCAGGGTGAGGGTGGTAAAGCTGTAGCCTCCGGCTTCTACTTTCTCAACGAGTTCGGAGATGGAGAGGGTGCCAAACATGCTCCACAATAGGCCCATAGCCAGCAAAAAGCCCAGGTCGCCGATGCGGTTGACGATGAAGGCTTTACGGGCCGAGTCGGCGTTGACCCGCTCTTGGTACCAGAAACCAATCAGTAGGTAAGAGGCCAGCCCAACCCCCTCCCAGCCGATAAACACCACCGGCAGGCTGTCGCCCAGAATGAGCACCAGCATGGCCGCGATAAACAGGTTGAAGTAGCTGAAAAAGCGGCTATACCCGGGGTCGCCGTGCATGTAGCCAATGGCCCAGACGTGAATCAGGAAGCCAACCCCGGCCACCACCATCAGCATGACACCCGAGAGGTTGTCCAGGTTCAGGCTGAAGGGAATGCCCGGTAGCCACTCGGCCAGCGTCCACCTGGCACCGCCTTGCAACAGCAAAACCAAACCCAGCAAAAAACTGCCCAGAACCAGTAACGAGGCCAGCCAGCCTGCAGCAGGTTCACCGATGCGCTTGCCAGACAAGCCCAGAATCACAAACCCCAGCAAGGGGAGTGCAATAATCAGGGGTAGAAAAAGGGTCTCTTGCACGTTTACCCCCTTAGTTGCCGCAGCTCGTCCACACTCGTGGTCTCGCGGCGGCGGAAAATGGCCACAATTAGACCCAGGCCCACCGCCACCTCGGCGGCAGCAATGGCGATGATAAAGAGCACCACCACCTGCCCATCCAGACTGCCATAGAGCCTGGAAAAACTAATCAGCGAGAGTGCTGCTGCGTTGAGCATCAGCTCGATTGAAAGAAACACAAGAATGGCGGTGCGCCGGGTCAGCGCACCGTAAGCCCCCATCGAGAACAACAATGCGGAAGCTATCAGCCAGATCATCGCTTCACCACCGCCTTCTCATCTTTTTGCTCAGACATCGGGGGGGTGGGCATTTTGTCCCGGCGGGGGTGGGCTGGGTGGCCGGTCGCCGAAATAATGCGCTCCGGCTCAATCAGCACCACTGCCGCCACCGTAGCCACCAGCAACAAGAAGCCCACCGCCAGGAGCGCGTAGAGCCACTTCTCGGGGTCGTAGAGCAGCGGCCCCAGGGCCTGGGGCAGCCCGCCGCCCAGAGCGGGCGCATTGGCTGGTGGCTGAAACCGGGTAACCGCAAAGGTCAGCAGTCCGGCCAGGCCGATAGCACCCAGCCCTGCCACCCAGGGCAGCCGGGGCATCAGGTCTTGCCCCACATTGGCACTGGCTGCCGAGAGCAGCATGATCACAAACAGAAACAGCACCACGATGGCCCCGGCATAGACGATAATCTGAATCATGGCCACAAAGCGGGCCTCGAGGGCCACATATACGCCCGCCACCACCAGGAAATTGGCTATCAGGGCCAGTGCGGCATGGACGGCATTCTGCAGCCGTACCACCGCCAGGCCACTGCCAATCAGCAACAGCAGGGCAAGGACTTCCCATAATCCGACACTCATTGGTTCCTCCATAGGACTTGCGGCATCGGGTTCTCCCGGTCACTCATAATCGGGGTGATTCTAACCAGAAAAACGCTCATTGGCGAACATGTCGTAGGTGTGAGCGAGCCCTGTGAACCCTTGAAGTTACCGGTTCAAAATCCTACTTTTGTTGAGGCGGCTTGACGCCCTCGAGCTCAGGACGCACGTAGGGTACGCTGTAGCCCTTCTTGACCGGCTTACCGGTATAGGCCGCCTCACGGCGCTGGGGCTTGGTGCCCTGCACTTCAACAAGCATGTCTTCCTTGCCGTACACAAAATCGGAGTAGCGGTAGTCGGCCATCTCGAAATCGTAGCCCATCACCACCGCACCGGTAGGACAGGCTTCCTCGCAAAGGCCGCAAAAGATACACCGCAGCATGTTGATCTCGTAGACCCTGGCATACCGCTCCCCCGCGCTAACCGGATTGTGGGGGTCATTTTCAGCCGCCTCCACGTAAATGGCATACGCCGGGCAGGCCGCCGCACACAGCGAACAGCCAATGCACTTTTCAAGCCCGTTGGGATGCCGAGTGAGCACGTGGCGGCCATGAAAGCGGGGCTTGAGCGGTACCGGTGCATCGGGATAGGGAATGGTTACAGGTTTGGAAAAAAGCGCCTTGAGCGTGATGCCCATGCTCTGCGCCAGTGCAGCAATGCTCATGGGTTCCTCCTTGGTTTAGTCGCCCGCACCCATGCGGGGGGTCACTCTTGGCTTCGGTTTGGCCGTGAGGGTGACATACACCGAGAACACAAGCAAACTGAGAAGTGAGAGCCAGCCCAGGGTAGCGGTGGGTAGCTTGAAAGCCACCACCAGCGCGGCCAGCACGAACCAGGCCAGCGCAAGTGGGAACAACCGGCCCCAGCTAAAAACCATCAGTTGATCGTAGCGCAGGCGGAAAAGCGTGCCCCGAACCCAGATGAAAAAGAACAGGAAGAGCGCAATCTTGACGAACATCCAGACAAAAGGCAGGGCAAACAACCCCCCGATGAGGGGTATTTGCTCGAGGAACCCGGGCATCCGCCAGCCCCCCAGAAAAATGGTGGGAATCATGGCCGAGGCGGTGATCAGGTGAATGTACTCGGCCATCTGAAACAAGGCCCACTTGATGGAGCTGTACTCGGTGTTGTAACCGCTGACCAGCTCTTGCTCGGCCTCCGGCAGATCGAATGGGGTGCGGGCGGCCTCGGCCATGCTAGTTAGCAAGAAAATGGCAAAAGCCGGCAGCATGTACAGAACCAACCAGCCGTTCTGATACTGCCACTCGACAATCTCGCGCAGGTTGAGCGATCCTACCAGCAGCACAGGCGCCAGCAAGCTGATGCCCAGGGCCAGCTCGTAGGAGATGAGCGAGGCCGAGGAGCGCAGCGAACCCAGCAAGGAGTACTTGGACTTGGAAGCCCAGCCCGCCAGGAAGATGCCGTAAATGGCCATCTCCGAAACCGCAAAGACGTAGAGAATGCCCACGTCCAGGTCAATCACCCAGGGATCGTAGCCAAAGAAAGCGTCCTTAGGGCCAAAGGGAATTAGGCCGAAGGTCAGGAGCGCGAAGGTGACCGAAATCAGCGGGGCCATCACAAAAATGACCTTGTCCGCCCTGGCCACGATGATGTCCTCTTTGAAGATGGACTTAATGGCGTCCGCAATGGGCTGAAACAACCCGTTAGGCCCAACCCGGTTAGGCCCCTGGCGAATCTGGATACGGGCCAGGAGACGCCGCTCGATCAGGGTCATGTAAGCAAAAGCGGTGAGCAAACCAAAAATTACCAGAAAAGCCTTGATGCCGACCATCCAGAGCGGGTCGGTGGGGTTGGCGGTGGCAGCCGTAGTGGGGTCTGCAGCCAAGGACAGTCCGGCAATCAGCAGCAGGCTGAAAGAAAGGAGCTTTTGAAGGGAGATGGCTGGATTCTGGCCTGCGCTGCAAAGATAGGGAGTGGGGGCAGGGCCACTCGAGGCGATCCGCTCAAATGGGTTCAGACCCTGTGCCCTGTCCCCTGGCCCCTGTCCCCTGTTGCAAAGCGACATCATGCTTCACCCCCCACCAGTACCCGGGCCGCCAGACGGCGGCCCGCCCAGGCGCCCAGCGCGGGCAGATACATCACCCCATCGGGGAGGCCGGGCACCACCTTGACCTCGAGTTTCTCGACTCCTCTCGGGGTCTCCAACTCAACCAGGTAACCATCGGCCAGGCCGTTGGCCTTGGCAGTCTCCAGGCTCATCTCCAGCTTGACCTGTACCACCTTGGCCACCGCCCCAACCAACTGCTCCGACCGCCACATGGTGGGGCGCAGGTAAAGTTGACCTTTGGTTACATCCGACTCCGAGGCCGCCCAGCCTGCCGTCTTGGGCAACCAGCGCTCCATCACCGAAGGTAGTTTGTGTTTTTCAACCAGCCAACGGGTAGCCTGACGCACCAGACGGAAGGGCGTCTTCACCCCAGCAGCCTCGGCAATCAAGCCCAGGGCCGCTACTGCGCCATCGGCTTCGCCATTGTGGATGCCAGAAGGCTCCAGAGGTAGCACCCGGCCTTCCAGGTTTACCGTGTGACCCCGCTTTTCATAAGCGGTCTGGTTGGGCAGCACCACATCGGCATACCTCTCGGCCAGCGGGTGCCGGTGGGTCAGGTGCAGGATGCGGAAGGAAGCCGCCCTGAGCTGGGCTTCGGTGGGCAGGTAACCGTAGTAGACCGCTTTGGGCCCCGTCTCGGTCCAACCCGCACCCCCTTTGGCCGGGAACAATCCCAAAGCCTCGAGGCCCCGGGCGTTGGCCGCCTGCGTCATGCACATGACCCGAGCGCCGGTGCGCTCAGCCAGTTGCTTGGCCTTCATGGCCGCTTCGGGCTGGTTGAGCACCCCTGCGCCCAACACCAGAACAATCTTCTGACCGGCCGACAGCCTGCCCTTGACCCAGGCTAGCTGCTCCCTCATTCCGGCAGGAGCTTCCATCTGATCCAGTAAAGCCGAGAGCAAGACCGCCTCGGCCCCCGGCGCATGCACGGCGCAGGCCCCCGCCCACTTTGCGGTGTTGGAAGGGTAGGCGCTGAAAAGGGCTAGCTTCTCGGTGAGGCGTGGCATCCGCTCTTTGATGTTGAGGTCGGCAAAGGGTGTGCCGTGGTTCAGCCTGTCAGCAGGCTTCAGGCCACGGCTAAATTCCGAGAGCCGCAGATGCACGGTAGGGGCTTCTTCGGCGGGGTCGCCCAGAACCAGTACAAACCCGGCGTCCAGCAAGTCATCAAAGCTGGCCGGTGAAAAGACCGAAACGGGGTAGGCGGTGCGGCCCTGGAAGTCGCGGTGATTTGTTCCCAGGGCATTGGCCAGTTCCACCGCCGCCAGACCCTCCTCGAGGGTGCTGTTACCCCCCAGGTAGAGGCCGATATCGGCCTTGTCAACCCCCGCCAGGCCCTTTCCAATAGCCAGCAGGGCTTCTTCCCAGGTGGCTTCGACCAGTTTTCCATCTTTGCGTAGCAGCGGGGAGCGCACCCGGTTCTCGTTGACCCATTCGTGGCCAAAGCGGGCAGCATCGGAAATCCAGACCTCGTTTACCTCGCGGCGCTCCGCCGCGCGAATGCGCTCCAACAAGCCGCTGCGGGTATCTACCGTGATGGCCGCCCCACAGGCATCGTCCATCGAGGTGGTCTCGGTGGAGTCGTACTCCCAGTTGCGGGCCCGGAAGCGGGCGGTTTGGTCGAGCAGGGCACCAACAGGGCAGATATCCACGATGTTGCCGGTGAAATTAGAGGGCAGGCCCGCCTCTTCGCTGTTGATGAAGGTGTGCACCCCCCGCTCAATAAAGTCTAGCACCTCGTCGCCCGGGATCTCCTCGAAGTAGCGCACGCAGCGCTTGCAGTGAATGCAGCGTTCGCGGTCGAGGACGATGAAAGGCGAAAGGGTGTGGTGCTTGTCCACGTGCCGCCGGGTCATCTCAAAGCGGGTGTAGAGGGGCAGCTCCATGGGGTCGGGCTGGTAGAACTTTTCCACCAGGCCATACTCGTAGCTGCGGTCTTGCAGCTCGCAGGCCCCGCCTTTGTCGCAGGTGGGGCAGTCGAGCGGGTGGTTGAAGAGCGTGAGTTCGACCATCCCCGACTGGGCGTGTTTCACCTCGTCGGAAAGGGTATCGATTACCATGCCATCGCTGACCGCCGTGATGCAGGCCGCCGATAACTTGGGCATCCAGAAAATCTTGGGCTGCCCATTTTCCAGGATGAACTGGCCGTCCGGCCCCTTGCGGGGGCTACCGGTCTTGACCAGGCACATCCGGCAGGCCCCCACGGGTGAGAGGTGCTTCTCGGCGCAGAACAGGGGCACGTCGTAGCCCGCATGGAAGATGGCATCCATGACCGAGGTGCCACTCGGCACCTCAACGGTTTTATCGTTGACGCTAACTTTTACCATGTCACCCCCAGACCCCTCTACGCCGCAACCTCTACGTACTCCACCAGGCTTCCAGGCTTGGGAATCGGTTCGCCATCCTCTCGCATCCCTTCCAGATGTAGCAAAATAGCCTCCTGAACGAGGCGTTTGACTTCCTCGACCGTTTCCCCGGTGGCCACACAGCCCGGCAAGTCGGGTACATAAGCCGCATAGTTGGATTCTGCCTTCTCAATTGCAACCGCATACCGCATAAACCCCTCCATCACTTCCAACCGGCTTGTTTGAATATGCTGCTGAGGGTTCCTGGAGGAAGGTCATCGCGGGTTTGCCCGCTACCGTCAGCCTACCTGGCTTGCTAGGGTGTTTGAACTGCCGATGGGAACCTTTGGTTCGCACCAGAACCCAGCCCTCTCTCTCCAAGCGTTCAATCACCTCCTTCACCTTCAAACCTCACCCCCAGCGGCTTCCCGCCCGCTCAACGGGCTTGCCGTTTTCTACCACGTCCACAAACTGGTGGCGGAAGTGCTTCAGGCTACCCCGCACCGGCCAACAGGCCGCATCGGCCAGGGCACAGAAGCTGCGGCCTTCTATCTGGTCGAGCATGCCCTCCAGCAGCTCCACATCGCCCTTCTGGCCCTGCCCTGAGCCAATTTTCTCAAAGAGGCTCACCATCCAGCCCGAGACCCCCTCGCGGCAGGGAGTACACTTCCCGCAGGACTCGTGGCCGTAAAAGCGGGTCACGTTCCACATCGCGTCCACCATGCTCATACTGGCCGGGATGCCAATCACCCCCCCGGTGCCCAGCAGTGAGCCTTTGGCGCTGATGGATTCGTAGTCCATGGGCGTATCGAGGATTTCGTCGTTCCAGGGCAGCGGTGGACAGGAGGAACCCCCCGGAATGATGGCCTGTATGGGTTCGGTAGGACCACCCGCAAAGTCATAAAGTAACTCGCGGAAAGTGGTTCCCAGGGGCAGCTCATACACGCCGGGACGTTTGAAGGGGCCGCTCACCTGAAAGAGCTTATGGCCTTTGGATTTTTCGGTGCCCATGCTGGCAAACCAATCGGCCCCGCGCTCGATGATGTGCACCACCGAGCAAAGCGACTCTACGTTGTTGATGGTGGTGGGCATTCCCCACAGGCCCGCCTGAGCCGGGAAGGGCGGTTTCATGCGGGGGTTGGCACGGAGGCCCTCGAGGGAGTTCATCAGGGCGGTCTCCTCACCGCAGATGTAGGCCCCGGCCCCCCGGTGCACATAGAGGTCGAAGTTGAAACCCGTACCCATCACGTTCTGACCCAGATAGCCCTGCGCATAGGCTTCCTGAATGGCCGCAACCAGGCGGTCATAGGCCCGGCGGTACTCACCCCGGATGTAGATGTAGCCCTTGCTGGCCTGGATGCCCACCCCGGCAATCATCATGCCCTCGATCAGCTGGTGCGGGTCGTCTTCCATCAAGTAACGATCTTTGAAGGAGCCCGGCTCCGACTCATCTGCGTTGCAAACGATGTAGTGCTGCTTGCCTGAGTTCCTGGGCATGAAGCTCCACTTGAGCCCGGTGGGAAAGCCCGCCCCCCCACGCCCCCGTAAGCCGGACTTTTTTACCTCCTCAATCACCCAGTCCTGGCCCTGCTGGATGGCCTTGCGAATGGCCTGGTAACCCCCGTGGGCCAGGTAGTACGCAAGCGTCCAGGAACCCGGCTGGCCTACGTGCTTGTACAGCGTCTTTTCGAAGCGCGGGTCTTTACCACTCACAATCGGCCCGCTCATACACCTACCTCCTCTCCGCGCACATGCACTTCATGCCCTACCTTACCCGGTAGCACAATGTCCTCCAGCCGCTTGCCCTCCCGTAAACCCTGCAAAAGCGCTTTCAGGCGGGCTTTGGTGACGCATTCCACGTAGGGTTCGTCGTTCACCTGTATTACCGGTGCAGTGTGGCAGGAACCCAGACACTCAACCTTCTGAATGCTGAAAAGACCATCATCGCTCACGTCGCCGCGCAGGATTTGCAGCTCGCTTACCAGCTCGTCCCACAGTTCGTCGGCACCCCCAATGGCGCACGATAGCGTGGCGCAGACCTGAATGTGGTACTTGCCGGTGGGCAAAGCCTGGTAGTAGCTGTAAAAGCTCATCACGCCCGCGACCTCGGTAGCCGTGGTGCCCAGTATCCGGGCAATCTCCTCCTGCCGCTCGGGGGAGATCCAGCCTTCGTCCTGCTGCACCCGGCGCAGCATGGGCATAAGGGCTGCTCTCTTCCCCTGGGGCGTGTCGGGGTACTGCGCAAACACCTCGCGCAGCCAGTCCTGTTTGTCGTCAAAAAATCCCATAGGCCTCCGTAAATGGGTTGGGTTTTGCGGTCTGAAACCTTGTTACCTGTAATCTGTCTCCCACCAAAGCACTCATCGGTCTACATCCCCCATGACTGGATCGAGCGAGGCGATGACCGCTACCATGTCGGCGACCTGTACGCCCTTGCAGGCATAGGGCAGGCTTTGCAGGTTCACAAAGCTGGGCGAGCGCACCTTGACCCGATAAGGCATGGAGCCTCCGTCGGAAACGATGTAGTAACCGAGTTCACCTCGAGCGCTTTCGGTCGGTACGTACACCTCGCCCAGTGCGGGGTGAAAGCCCTCGGTCACCAGTTTGAAGTGGTAGATGACCGCCTCCATCGAGGTTTCCAGCAAGTGCCTTGGCGGCAAAGAAATCTGTGGACTGGGGTCACGGATGGGGCCTGGCCCCAGGGCCTCGAGCCGCTCCACCGCCTGCTGGATAATCTTGACCGACTCGCGCATCTCCAGGATGCGGATGACCATCCGGTCGTAGATATCGCCCCCATGCAGCACCGGCACCTCAAATTGGTAGGTTTCGTAGCCTGCGTAGGGGTAGGCTTTGCGCACATCATAGTTCACACCCGAGGCACGAAGGCTGCCCCCGGTTAGCGAAAGGTTAATGGCATCCTCTGCTGGGATCACCGAAACCCCTCGAGCCCGCTCATAGAAGATGGGGCTTTCTTTGAAGAGCGCCTCGTATTCGTCTATGCGGGCCGGCATCTGCACGATGAACTTCTTGACCTCGCCCAAAAACTCGGGGGGCAGGTCTTCCTTAAGGCCCCCAATGCGGATGTAGTTGTGATGAAAGCGCTGACCCGAAACCCATTCAAACAGGTCAAGCACCGCCTCCCGCTCGCGGAAAGCATAGAAAAAGGGCGTAAGTGCCCCAAAGTCCAGCAGCCCGGTTCCCAGAAAAACCAGGTGCGAGGCAATGCGGGACAGCTCGTTGAGCATCACCCGGATGGCCTGGGCCCTGGGCGGCACCTGGGCTCCCACCAGCTTCTCCACGCTGAGCGCGTAGGCCAGGTCGTGGCTGAAGCTATGCAGGTAGTCCATGCGGGGGGTGTAGGTGATGCACTGGGTGTAGGTGCGGTTCTCCATGTTCTTCTCGAAGCCGGTATGGAGATACCCGACGTGCGGGGTAAGGCGTAGAATCTGCTCCCCCGAGAGATCCACCACCACCCGCAGCACCCCGTGGGTCGAGGGGTGCTGGGGCCCTACGTTCAGGGTCATGACTTCGGACTTGAGCTCTGGTGCGTCGGCGATGTCGTAAGCCTCTACAGAGGCGCTATGAAGTTTCTGCGGGTCGCGCACCATCAGTTGCCTCCTTTGACCACTTTCTGTACCTCGGCAGCCACATCCTGGTAGCCTTTGCGCGAGCCCCCACGCCAGCCGGTCATACCGCCCTTGTTACCCGAAAGGCCCGCCCGAAAAGCGTCGGGGTCAATAAAGCGGCCTTCTTTGAACAAGGTAGGGGTCTCGCCCAAAGGAAAGTCCTTGCGGAGAGGATAGCCCTCGAGGTCTTCAGGGGTGAGGATTTTTCGAAGGTCGGGGTGCCCTTCAAAGCGGATGCCGAACATATCGAAAATCTCACGCTCGAGGTAATCCGCACCCATCCACAGATCGGTAAGGCTGGGCAGGCTGGGGTTGGACTCGGGCACGTAGACCCGAATAAACACCCGGCTGCCGTCGCCCTCTTTGTAGCCGGGCAGCGATACCAGCTCGTACACCACACAAAAACGCTCGGGTTTGGGATGGGGATACTCCAAATAATCAATACCGACAATATCGGCCAGGTAGTTCCAGCCTTGCTCTTTTAGCCCTGCCAACAGCGCTTTGAACTCAGTTCGGGGCACCACCATCCAGGTATTGCCGTGGGCCTCCTCGATTTCCCAGCCTTTGGCTCGAGCCTGGTCTAGTAGCTGTGTCAGCTTTTGCATATCCACCTCGGGGCGTTAGCGCTTCCAGGCCTCAATCTTGGGCAGCTTGCGGCCTTCGTCGTCGCGGGCCTTTCCCTGAATTTTTTTCTGAAGCTGCGTGACAGCGTAGATCAGTGCCTCGGGGCGGGGCGGGCAACCCGGCACAAACACGTCCACCGGCACCACGCTGTCCACGTTTTGCACGATAGCGTAGTTGTTGAACATCCCGCCCGAAGAGGCGCAAGCGCCCATCGAGATGACCCACTTGGGGTCGGGCATCTGGTCGTAGACCCGGCGCATCACCGGGGCCATCTTCTTGGAAAGCCGCCCGGCCACAATCATGACATCGGCCTGACGCGGCGATGCCCTGAACACCTCCGAGCCAAAGCGGGCGAGGTCATTGCGGGCATCGGTGGAGGCCATCATTTCGATGGCGCAGCAGGCCAGCCCAAAGGTGGCCGGCCACAGGCTATTCGAGCGCCCCCAGGCGATGAGCTTCTCGAGGGTGGTGAACAGAACGCCCTCGTTCTCGAGCTCCTGCACATCTTTGGTAAACAAATCCGTCAGGGTTGCCATTCTAAAGACCTCCGTTGCAGGTCAAGGTCTCGAGTCGCGACTCTGAGACTTGGGACAGCGAAGCTAGTGCCACTTCATCACACCCTTGTACCACTCGTACAAAAAGCCCACAAACAAAAGCGCCGTAAACACCACCAGGCCAAAGAAGCCCACCACCCCTACCGTGCCCGCACTCACCGCGTAGGGCCACAAGAAGGCCACCTCCACGTCGAAAATGATGAACAGCATGGCCACGGCGTAGAAGTGCACGGGGAAACGCTTGACCTCACCGGCGGGGTCGTTGCCCGACTCGTAGGGCATCAGCTTGAAACGCCCGCCTTTCTTGGGTCCCAGGATGGCTCCCACCACCGCTGCCAGAATGGCAATGCCGACCGCAACTGCCAGGTACACCAGTAGAGCCTGATACTCACTTATAGGTGACATGCGCCTCCTCTTTGGCGGCTTGGCTTGTGCCGGTCTTCACGAGGCTTGCCAGACCCTCACAACCAACCGCACTACTGTCGCTAACATCTTACACTTCCACCATCGCGACGCAAATAACGTTCAAAATGAATGATATTTTGGAATGGCTACCAACACTGTAAACAATCATACCGAATGATACCAACTTCATCTGAACACTCAACTTTGATGAATCCCCACTACTCGGCAACCCCAGGGCCGAAAGCCGAAAGCCAAGGGCTCTGCAAGGCAAGGCAAAACTGCAGACCCGCGCGCCTCCTGGATAAGGCGTTCGCCAGGCCACGTTTGGCCGCTATCGTTGAGTGCATCGCTTCTTAGGGAGGCGTTCGTCTGCCGGTCCCAAAACACGCAAAAAGCAGCCCTCTGCCAGGGCGCAATCCCGTTTCAGCCGACAGGTCGGGTTCGGATCAGTAGCGCTTGTCTACTAGCGGCGGGCCCTCGAGGGCCGGGTCGGCCTGGATGTCGTCGAGGCGAATGCCGGTCGCTTGTTGCAAGGCCGGGCCAAGCTGGGGTGGAACAGCCTCGGCCTTGATGCGAAGGGTGAGCTTGTCGGTTCCGCCCTCCTTGCTTTCCACCACCAGCTGGGCCCCTCCCCTGGGGTCAATGCCAAACGCCATGAGCAGCGGTGCTAACTCGGTGGGATAGAGCTTGACCCCCTTGACCTTGACCATCAGGTCGGTGCGTCCGATGACCCCTCTGGGCAGGCAGAGCCTGCCCTCTTTGCGGCTCACCACCGCAAGGTCGCCGGTACGGAAGCGGATCATGGGCATCAGGGTACGCGAGAGTGACGTGACCACCATCTCGCCCTTCTCGCCTTCCGGCGTAGGCTCCAGGGTTTCGGGGTCCAGGATTTCAATGATGGCCATCTCGGGTATTTCCCACAGGCCGTTTTTATCCAGGCTCTCGCCCGCCACCACCCCCAGCTCGGAGGTGCCGTAGGCATCTACCGCAATCCCCCCTATGGCGTGCTCGAGCTTTTCACGGTAGCCCGGAACCGAGGTGAAGGGTTCTCCACCCGCCATCAGCAGCTCAAAGCGGCCCCCCGCCTGGGCTATCTTCATGGCAAAGCTGGGGTTGCAGACCAGAATCTCAAAGCCATACTGTTGTTGCAGCTGAGCGATGCGCTCGGCCTCACCGGGGCCGTGGGGCAGCACCATTGCGCCGGCCCGCTGCAGGGCTTCGTGGAAAAGCCATCCACCCGCAAAAATGTGGTACCCGAAGGCCACCAGGGCTTTCTTACCGCTTACGCCCAGGCGGCGCATCTGGGAAGCCAGGGCTTCGGCCTGGTATTCCACATCTTCGGCAGACAGGTATTCAGGCATCCAGCCAATCGCCGGGCTGGGGGTCAGGTGCATCAGGGTCGCCCCCTGGGGGGGCCTGGGATGGGCCTGGATATGGGCCAACCACTCCTGGCGGGTGGTAAGGGGCAGTCTGGATATGGTTTCGGGGGTCAGGCTCGAGGCATCCACCCCATCTAGCTTTTGGGCATAAACGGGATGTTTTTGGGCTGCTGCAATCACTTCACGTAGGCGCTGGACTCGATCCATACACTCACTCCTTGTTTCAACACTTCCGCGCAGATTATACGGGCTCCTGCCCACCCAAAAGGTTAGTCCGCGCCAAAGCAAGGGTCGGGGAACAGGATTTTTGACCTGTGTCCCGGATTTGGGAATACCCGCATTCAGTACACAGTGGTACAAATGCTTTTACATCATCCATTTCAGTTGAGTTGCACGGCTATGCCACAGCCCATGCGGTGTTCTCTGGCAGAAGCCCAAGCAGACGCCTTCTCATAAGAAATCCCTCTGATCTCGTCCTCTAGCCTCGCTCCAGCTGGCCTTCTGTGTCCCAATAGAGGGCGTGGGGTTTCTCCAGGGGGTGCTTGGAAAGTTGCATGAACCCATACTGGCGGATGGGGTCATGCGGAGCTCTTATCATTCCTCCCCTACGTCGTAAGCGAGGTCGGGTGGGGTTGCTGAAGAGCGCCTTCACACAGCAGATCGGCTCAGGGCCTTGCCCAATACCCTCCCTACCCTCCCTACGGGGTAGGGAGGGGGTTTTGGGGCCATAGCTCATGGAACCTATCGAAGTGTATGGGTATCTATACGACGCTGTATACAGTACAGCGTCGTATAGATACCTGTGCATGCTCACCGGAGATTAGGAAGTGTTCTTGTCCTTGCGAGCATCCGCAGGATGCGAAGCAATCCAGGTTGCCCTACTCAGCCGATCGTTTGGCGAACTTCTTCTGGATTGCTTCGTCGGCCTTTGGCCTCCTAGCAAACACGTCGGTTCGCTCGAGGGCTGGTTGGTG
The DNA here is from genome assembly GCA_937950405.1 of uncultured Meiothermus sp. Taxonomy (GTDB): domain Bacteria; phylum Deinococcota; class Deinococci; order Deinococcales; family Thermaceae; genus Meiothermus. The sequence continues at coordinate 54,311 of CALFDH010000004.1, read as the reverse complement.
AGCCGTCTCGCCGACTCTCCCTTTAGGCTTTAAGGCTACCTTTAAAACGTTTTACAAACAGTAGCCCTCAATCGAACAGGTCGAACAGTCTACCCAGCTTGCTTTTCTTCTTGCCGTGGCGCTTGTAGTACTCGTCGTCGTCGGTATCGTAGGGGTTGCGCTGGTGGGGTGGGGGGGTGTATCCGCGGGTTTGCGGGGGGGCGTACTGCTGGCGGTAGCGCTCGAGCTCGGCCTCGTATTCCTGTTCGTACTGGCGCACCTGGCCCAGCAGTTTTTCCATCTCGCCTCCGTCCAGCCAGACCCCACGGCACCTAGGGCAGACATCTATGTGCACGCCGTTGCGCTGGATTTCGTTCATTCCGGTTTCGCAGTTGGGACAAATCAGTAGGGGCATGGTTTCCTCCAAGCCCAGCGTGCCAGAAAACCAAACTTGCGAACAGGACTGAAACTCTATTCAAAAAACGGGTTTTGACCTACAGTGGTGAAGTAAAAATACCTGTCCTGCACTCACAAACCTCATACTACAAATGGCTCAAGGCTTGCGCCAAATCGCTCTTGAGGTCTTCGAGATTCTCGATACCGACCGAGATCCGCACAAAACCGTCATGCAAACCCAGTTGTTCGCGTTCACCCGGCGACAAAAAACGATGCGAGCTGGTGGCCGGGTGCGAGAGGGTGGTGTTAACCCCCCCTAGCGAAAGGGCCAGCTTGATGTAGCGAAGGTTGTGCAGCAGGCTGTTGACCGCCTGGCGGGAGGGCTCGAGCTCGAAGGATAGCATCGCCCCGAAACCATTTTGCAGCATCCCCTGTGCAGTCTGGTGATTGGGGTGGGAAGGCAGGCCGGGGTAGTGCACCTTGCGTACCCTGGGGTGAACCTGCAAAAACTGCGCCAGGCTGGCAGCGTTGCTGGAAGCCCGCTGCATGCGAAGCTCGAGGGTTTCGGCTCCCCGCACACTGAGCCAGCATTCGTGGGGGTTGGAAACCAGCCCCATGCGAACCGCCACCGAGCGAATGGGTTCAATCAGTTCGCGCCGCCCAGCCAGGGCCCCTATCATCACGTCGCTGTGGCCGCTGATGAACTTGGTCAGGCTTTCCATCACGATGTCTGCGCCATGCTGCAAAGGCCGGCAGTGGTAGGGCGAAGCAAAGGTGTTGTCCACCAGCACCAGCGCTCCGGCCTGCCGAGCCATTGCACAAAGCCTGGGCAGGTTCGGTATCCGCAGACGCGGGTTGGAGGAGGTCTCGAGTACCAGCATCCGGGCCCCCTGAAGCGCTGTCTGCATTTGGTCAAAATCGGTGATTTCAAGGGTTATAACCTCCACACCGAACCGCCCCAGGTCGTGCAGAACATTCAGGGTACTGCCATACAGGTCCTTTGAGGCCACGACCTTGCTTCCCTGGCCCAGCAAGCCCAGGAACGCTGCACTCAAGGCGCTCATCCCACTCGCACACGCCACCGCAGCCTCGGTATGGTGCAGTTTTGCAAAGAGGTTCTCGAGCGCACGGTGGTTGGGGGTTCCGTTGCGGCCATAGATGGCGCCGGGTTTGTCGCCAGCATAAACCGCGTCTACTTCGTCTAGGTCGCTAAAGGTCCAGGAAGCTGACTGGTAAATCGGCAAGGATACCGGTTGGTTGGTGGGTGTTTCAGTGGTAGCACCGTGCACGACCAGGGTAGAGAGCGATTCCATGCACTACAGACTAACGCAATCTGCAACGCGAACCAGCGACCAGGACGCTCAATGAAGTTTATTGCACTGTTCGGGGTTGCATGAACCCACAAACGTTACGCACGTCTGGAAAAACGGGTTGAATATCACCCGGCGCTATCCTGCGTCGTCCTATACTTCGAAGCGATGAGCACATTGATAGTTCCTCTTTTTCTCACTTTTGTACTGGGTGCAGCTGCTTATCTTGCACACCGCACCATGAACCAGGTGCACCGCCGCCTGCTCGAGTCCGAGCTGGGGGGGCGCGACTACCACCACCTGAGCGATCACGACCGCTACTTCATCAACGAGGCGGTCAACCTCAAGTTCCAGCAGTCCATGGGCGGCAAGATGGCCTCATTTGTGTTGCTCTACGCCTATCCCACCCTTTACATTGGCGAGAAGGTACTGGGCCGCACCCACTGGAGCGCGGTGGAGGTCTTTGGTGGCTCATCGCTGTTTTATTTTGTGGCCATGACACTGGTAGGGTGGTTTACACAGGCAATCGCGCTGGGCTGAGGTAACGCGTTCTTCATAGACGTGGCCGCCCGCTAAAACCAGAATGGAGAGCAGACGTGCCTCTCCGGGGCGAGACACGTTTGTCTGCGTCGCATCAGGGCCAGGTTGAGTTGCGCCCGTACAGAGATGAATTCAGGCTGCGCGAGAAAATCACGCTCCGGGCGCAATACCCGAATGATTTTCGATCATGCCATTATCCAAAACATGGGCGGGAGGTACTTATACCAACTCTGCGCGTGAGCGGCGCTAAACGCGCCCCTCACTTGCCGCGCCAGGGGGGCGCGTCCGAGGGACTAGTAAATCGCTTTTGGGTCACTTCTGAGCAGATTTGGTATTAGCCAAGTAGTGGCTATGGCCTGAGCCATTCTCCTCGCAGACGCATGTTACACATCCAAGCGAGGGCCAGGCCCGGCCACAGGTGCTTGGGTTTAGAGTTCCCAGGCGGCCACTGTTTTGTACAGGACAAAGTTTTTGAAGTTGGATGGCTCACACTACAGGAAAAGCGCTCTATCCTGGACGTTTGAGCAACTCCAAAGCAATCCAGAGCCCCAGTCGCCGTTCAGGGCTATCCAGATCACCCAGCATGCCCTTGAGCTGCTCGAGACGGTAGTAGATACTCTGCCGGCGCACCCCCAGCTTGCGGGCCGTTTCGGCAATGTTGAACTGCGAAGCCAGCAGGGCCTCGAGGGTCGCCAGCAAAGTACTGCGGGGCCGACTGGGGAGGCTCAGAACGGTGCCCAGTTGCCGTTGTAAAAAACTTTTGTCGCGGCCTGTCTCGACCAGGGCCTCCAGCAGCGACGCCAGCAGCGGCTCTTCCCTATCGGCCCCAGGGCGCAGAATTCGCTCGTGGGCGGCACGGGTAAGGTCGGCAAAGCGCACCTCGCTGCGAAAAACCAGGATGGGGAATTGCAGCATGCGGGCGGTCTGAAGCATCTCGGCGGGGACTTCCTGCAACCCCTGCACCAGCTCGAGGCAGAGCCCCCCCACCCCGGCCTCGGCCAGCGAACGCACATAGGCCACTCGTGCCTCCGGGGTGGCCCGCGCCAGTTCCAGCCCCGTACAAAGTACCAGTTCGCCCCCCGACAGCAGCCGGGCCACGTCCAGCACCTCGGCTACATGAACCCAGGTAATATGGCTGTCGAGCTTGGCTTGCCCCGACAGCAGCTCCGCCCCCGCAAAGGCAGGTAGCTCGAGGATCTGGCGCAGGGTGGGAAGGCTCATTTATCGGTCATACCGCCTTTGCTTGAACCACTGGCACAGTGTCAGAGCACGCGTCTAGGGAGCAGGGGTCAGGGGGTAGGGCGAGGCAGTGGGAAAATCACTTCCGACCTCAATCACCCACTCCAACCTTGTGAATCATTAAGAGTCGGCCATACGCCTAAAGTTGGTATCACGGCTCGAGGCCTCTACTGGGTTGAAACCTCAACTTATATCAACTCTGCGCGTGAGCGGCGCTAAACGCGCCCCTCACTTGCCGCGCCAGGGGGCGCGTCCGAGGAACTTGTATATCGCTTTTGGGTCACTTCTGAGCAGATTCGGTATTAACGCTACTGGCTCAGTATCCAGCGCATGGTTTTGTCGGCCAACCGATCCAGCGCCTGCACCGACATCTCGATGTGTTCTTCCTTGGTGTCTTCGATCTTGTTATGGCTGATACCGTGCAGGCTTTGAGCAAACATCATCACTGTAGGTATACCTGCACGGGCTACCTCAGCGGCGTCGTGAAGCGGCCCGGAGGGCATCCGGTGCGAAGCCCCCGCCACCTCGGTAATGGCCTGGTCGCAGAACTCGATCAGCTCAGGATGGAAAGGAATGGGCTCGATGCGCCAGATGGTCTGCCATTCCGGCTCGGGCAGCCCCCCCTCCCTGGCAAAGCGCTGGCTGGCCTTCTCGGCCTCAAACTTGAGCCGGGCCAGGGCCTCGGCCTCGAGGTGCCGCTGATCCAGGGTAATGGTGCACTCGGCCACCACGCTGGTCACAATACCCGGTTTGGTTACACAACTTCCGATGGTGCTCACTCCCCCGTTGCGGTCGGTGATGTTGTAGATCTCGGGGGCCATCTTGGCCGCGGCCATGAAGGCGTCTTTGCGCTTGTGCATGGGGGTGGAGCCGGAATGGGCCGCCTGGCCGCGGAAGGTGATGGCGTGGCGCTCCACCCCAAAGGTACCCAGCACAACCCCCAAGGGCAGCCCCAAGTCCAACAGCACCGGGCCTTGCTCAATATGGAGCTCGAGGTAAGCCGCCGCATTCTTCTGCTCCGCAGTGGCCTCTAGCATCCGGCTCATCTCAACCCCACAGCGCCTCAGGGCGTCCTCGAGCCGAACACCGTCCTTGTCGGTGCGATCCTTTTCCAGATCGGGTTCTAACGTACCCGAAAAGGCCGAAGAGCCCAGCAAACTGCGGCCAAAGCGGGCCCCCTCCTCATCGGCCCAGTCCACCAGGCGCACGGTTACCGGAGGTTTGCCGCCGTACTCATGGGCAATCCGGCGTAGAACCTCGAGGCCCGCCAACACATTTAAACAACCGTCCAGCCAGCCCCCGCCCGGCACCGAGTCCAGGTGGCCTCCAATCAGGAGCGCTTTCTCGCTTTCCCCCTTCAACGTAACCCAGTTGTTACCCGCCGCGTCGTAGTGTTGCTCTACCGGCAGGTCCTCTAGCTTCCGGTTGAACCACTCCCGCGCTTTCAGCCAGGTATCGGTCCAGGCCACCCGCCAGGCCCCGTTCTCGTCAGCGGTAAAATCGCGCAGTTCCTTGAGTTCGTTCACCGTTCGTTTAGGATTTAGCATCTTTCCTCCTGGTATTGAAATCATGCGAATTTTACCCCTCTCCAGAGCAACTTTCACGCACACGCCTTGGCGGCCTCGAGCTCTTGGGGAAAAAAAGGGGCGACCCAAAGGCCGCCCCAACAAACACGTCTCTAGCGATAATCCCTAGCACGTTTGCCTGTTGCGGCTTCCCAGGGACCATAGTCCACCGTGGCAGCGGGTGGGTCTTTGGTCAGAATGCCCTGCTCGCGGAGTAAACGCACCGAGGCCTGGTAATCAGCGGGCACCAGGAAACCCGCCCAGCCCTTGGTGGTGGCACCTGCATTGTAGAGCTTGGCGATTTCGGCCATCTGCCAGGTCTGGTGGCCTTTGGCATCGGCGCGGGTGCCTGAGCCCTTGCAAGTGTTACCACAGACCGGCAGCACGTACTTCTCCACCGTCTCGGCCTGGTTGGCCACGGCCCAGTTCCAGCCCTGGATAGAAGCACGAATCAGTCGGGCCGCAACCTGCCGACCCGTAAGGCCCGAGCCTTTGAAATTGCGGTCGTTGAGCACTCGCTCCGTGGTGAATATTAGGTCTTCCAGCAGGTTGATGCCTTCATCGGCCAGTTTGAACACATCCACTTTGGTTTCGTCGTAGCCCAGCCCGGCAATCTGGTTGACCTCGTTATAGGTCATGGCCGACACCAGCTGCACCTTGTCGGGGAACACCAGGGCCGGATCGAAGGGATAGCTTACCGCAGTTACGTCGGGGTTGGTCGCGCGAGGGTCCAGTGAGCTGGTCAGACCACACTTGCGGAAGAGGGCCACTGCCGGATATTCGTTGCCGGAGGGCCAGACCCCCACACTCTTGCCCTTCATATCTTTGCAGAGGTCTTTGATGCCAGTAGACTTGAGCGAGACCAGCGTAAAGCCGGAGCGCTGGAAAATTTGGGCAATATGCACCACCGGGATGCCCCGCTCGCGGGCTGTCAGTAGGTCGGCAATCCAGGTTGTGCCGAAATCCGCAGCACCGGACTGCACCACCTGGATGGGCGACTGGTCGCCCGCAGGCAGCAGGGTCACGTCGAGCCCCTGGGCGCGGAAAAAGCCTCGCTCCTTGGCCACAAAGAAGCCAGCAAACTGCGCTTGTGGGAACCACTTAAGCTGCAAGTTGACCTTAACCAGATTCTGCTGTGCGCTCGCCAGCGACGCTAACAAGAAGACCGCCAGTACCCATACGACCGACCATTTCTTCATCCTTGCCTCCTTTTGTGCCAGAGCGACTTCAAACGGTAGCCTACTGCAACCCACAACCCTCTTGTCAAGCTTCCTAAATCACCTCCCTCGCATTGCTGAAAGCTCAAAGCGGATAGCCAACAGCGGGGGAAAACGCCTCACTATAGGCCATCGGTACCCGCCTCAGAAAGAAACAAACTCTCCTGCCAGGCTCCGCTCGAGACCGAAGGTGCGAGCCTTTTACAACGACCGTTAGCGGAAGGATACGTGCCATCCCGTTAACCTCCGCTCGAGCCACGCCACCAGGTTGTACCAGGCGATGCCGATCAGCGACGCCACAATAATGGCCGACCACACGATATCGAAGCCGAAGCGGCCTGCTTCAATCTGGATCCGAAAACCCAGGCCCTGCCCGTTGGCCCCAAAGAACTCACCCACAATGGCCCCAATCATGGCCAGGGTGGTTCCGAGCTTGAGGGCATTGAAGATGAAGGGCAGCGCATTGGGCAGCCGCAGCCAGCGGTACTGCTGTACCTCGCCGGCCGCATACGAGCGCATCAGGTCGAGCGACAGAGGGCTGACCTCGCTAAGACCCCGGAAAGTATTCACCACCACCGGAAAAAACACCGTGATGGCCACAATCACCGCCTTGGACTGCCAGTCTATGCCCACCATCTTGACCAGCACCGGGGCCAGGGCCACGATGGGAATGCTGCTAAAAACCGTAGCATAGGGCAACAGGCCCCGCTCCAGAAACACATACCGGCTCACCAGTAACGCCGTAAACACACCCAGGCCACAACCAATCAGGTAGCCGACAAGCGCCTCCAGCACCACCGTCTGGAAGGCGTCCTGTAGCAATACATCCCGCACCGCAAAAAACGTGGAGAGTACCCGGCTGGGGGTCGGGATAAGCCCAGGGGGAACCTGGTAGGCCCGCAACAGGGCTTCCGCCGTTACCACCACCACCAGCAAGGTCAGGGCTGCCGGGGTAAAGCCTATGACCGGGTTGGGGGTGTTCACAAACTGGTTGGCCACCCAGGCGATGCCCAGAGCTGCCAGCAGAAAGCCGGCCCCAATCAGGAGTTTTTGAGGACCCGAAGCAGGTTCGGTCTGGTTCCACCAGCTCGCAATGAACCAGAACAAAATACCAAACCCCACCACGAGCAGCACCCAGCCCAGCAGTGCCTGATTCCAGGCGGACTTGGTCGGTTGAGCCACCATTAGCCAGCTCCTCCACGCTCAGATACCCTGGCTTGCTTGGGCAGAGGCGTAGCGGCTGTTCTGACGCGTTGCCAGGGGGTTAGCAAGCGCTCCAACCAGTTCACCAGGGCCACCAGCAAAATACCCAGCACCGCCGAGGAAAGCATGATGACCCACATCGCCACCACATCCGAAGCGCGGGAGTTTTCGGCCAGCATCTTGCCGATGCCCTGAAAACTGATGGTGGAAATTTCGGCCACAATGGCCCCAATCAAAGCCGCCGTCATGGCCACCTTGAAGGCTGTAAAAAGATAGGGAATTGAAGCCGGAAAGCGCAGCTTCAGATAGGTCTGCCAGTTGCTGGCGTTGTAGGTTTTCATCAGGTCAAGGCTGAGGGGGTCGGGGCTCTTGAGCCCCTTGGCCACTCCAATGGCGATAGGGAAAAAAGCAATATAAGCAGCGATGATGGCCTTGGGCAGCCAGCCCTGTACCCCATACTGGCCCAGCACCACCACCAGCATGGGCGCGATGGCGATGATCGGCACCGTCTGCGAGGCCACAATCCAGGGCAGCAAGGAGCGCTCGAAGGCCCTCGAGGCCACCATCCCGATAGCGAAAAAGAAGCCTACCAGGGCAGCCAGCAGCAGGCCTACAATGGTCTCGAGCGCCGTCACGAGAGCATTTAGGGGAATGGCGCTCTGGGAGTTGAGGGGAAACATCAGGTTTCGAAAACCATTCCAGAGCTGCTGCGGTGAGGGCAGCACCGGGCTTCTGAGCTGGGTAGCGCACTCAAAGGCCGTCTTGCATGGGAGCGCCGCTCCGGTGTCCAGCGCCCGCTGGGCCGCCGGAATGTTGGCCAGATACATCAGCGGCCAGTACAGGGCCAGCGTAATGAGGGCCACTACCAGCATGGGCCCCAGATGGGGCGAGATACGGGTCATTCGGTCACCTCGTATCCGTGTCCTCGGCGCAGGGCTTCTCGCACCTCGGTGGCAATCTGGAAGAACTCCGGCAGTTCGCGGGTCTCGAAGGTACGGGGCTGGGGCAGGTCCACCGGAATCACCGTTTCGATTTTGCCGGGGCGGGGGGTCATCACCACGATGCGGGTCGAGAGGAAGACCGCCTCGGGGATGGAGTGGGTCACGAAGATGATGGTCTTGCCTGTCTCGCGCCACAAGCGCAACAGCTCTAGGTTCAGGTTCTCGCGGGTAATCTCGTCCAGCGCACCAAAGGGCTCGTCCATAAACAGGAGCTGGGGGTCGAAAGCCAGCGCCCGGGCAATGGAGACGCGCTGTTGCATCCCACCCGAAAGTTGCCAGGGGTAGTGCCTGGCAAACTTTTCCAGCCCCACCAGCGTGAGCATCTTCTCGGCTCTGGCTTTGCGCTCAGAAGCCGGGAAGTTCATCACCTCCAGGGGCAGCATCACGTTGGACAGCACCGTGCGCCACTCCATCAGGGTGGGTGCCTGAAAAACGTAGCCGTAGGCCCGACTCTTGCGGGCTTCCTCCGGGTTTTTCCCACCGATCTGGATGGTACCCGAAGTGGGCTTGATGAGGTCGGCCAGCAGGCGAAGCAGGGTGGTCTTGCCACAGCCCGAGGGCCCAATCAGGCTGATGAACTCACCCTGGGCAATCTCGAGGTTGGCATTTTTGAGGGCTACCGTGCCGGTCTGAAAAATCATCGAGACCTGTCGCACCGAAACGATGGGACGGACCTCGAGGCTGGAGCTGGGTAGGTGGGTGTTCGGGGTGTTGGACTGCATCATGGTCTTCCCTATTGGTGTCTCTGGCCGGTCAGGGCGGCGGTCACGCCCAGTCCGATATAGATACCTCCGGTTACCAGCCGCTGCCCCAGGGCAAAGCGGGGCTCCTTGGTTTTGCGCCGGAGCCAGCCTCCCAGCGTGCTCGAGAGGAGCGCATAGGCTCCATCGCTGAAGGTGGCCAGGGTAATAAAAACCAGCCCCAGCAGCAAGAACTGCAACGAGGCCGCTCCCCTGGCCGGGTCTACAAACTGCGGCAGAAAGGCAAAGAAGAAGAGGGCGGTTTTGGGGTTCAGGGCGTTGACTACAAAGCCTTGCAGAAAAATGCGCCCCAGGGGCTGCCGGTCCAGAGCGCCGAGCTCCACCGGCTCCCTCGAGAGCCAGGTACGCAGGCCCAGGTACACCAGATAGGCCGCACCTGCATACTTAACCAGGTTGAAGGCCAGGGCGCTGGAAAGCAAAATGGCCGAAAGGCCCAGCGTGGCCATCAGCACGTGCAAAATCCCGCCGCACTGGATGCCCAGCACGCTGGCCATCCCCGCCGCACGGCCCTGCGAGGCGCTGCGGGTGACGATGTACAGCACCGCAGGGCCAGGAATCAGAAGCAGTGCCAGGCTGGCCAGGGCAAACACCAGCAGTTGGTCAGGGGGTATCAGCATCCAGACCTCTTCTCAGATGGGGATTCTACCGCGACACGCATAAATATCCAACCTGCTCACCACTTCCTGGGTCCGCGCTGCGCAATCACGATCAGCAAACCGCCAACGACCACAAACAGTGCCCAGGCCGAGCTACCTCCTAGGGCCAGAAGCACCCCAATCGAAAGACATACGCCCCCCAGGAAGCTGAGCACCTGCTTCGGCTTCATCAGAAATACATGGGCTCGCGCCGCAGGAGCTTACCCCGCCCCTTCTCACCCACAAACTGCCCATCGCGCACCGCCACCTTGCCCCGCACCGTGACCACACTGGGCTTGCCGTCTATCTCAAAGCCCTCAAAGCCGTTGTAATCGTTGTTCACGCTCTGGGTAGCAACCGAAATCTTGCCCCGGTGGTGGGGGTCGTACACAACCAGGTCGGCATCGGACCCCACGGCAATGGTGCCCTTGCGCGGGAACAGGCCAAAGAGCTTGGCCGCCCGGGTGCTGGCCGCATCCACAAAGCGGTGAATGTCGAGCTGGCCCCGGCTCACCCCGTAGGTGTAGAGCAGGTTCACCCGGTCTTCAATGGCCGGGATGCCGTTAGGAATCGACGTAAAAGCATCCTTGCCCAGCAGCTTCTGCGAGGTGTCGAAGGGGCAGTGGTCGGTGCCCACGGTGTCAATAAAGCCCTGGGCCAGCGCGTCCCACAGGGCTTTTTGGTTGCGCTTCTCGCGCAGCGGGGGCGACATGATGTATTTCATGGCCTCCACCCCGCCCTGCTCGGCGTAGGTCTTGTCCAGCAGAAAGTGAGGGATGACCGACTCAATATACAGGGGTACGCCACGGGCCTTGGCGGCCATAGCCGCATCGAGGGCAGGCTTACAGGAGAGGTGCACCACGTAGCCGGTGGCTCCGGTGTTCTCGAGGAAGGTGGCAAAGCGGTTGGTGCCCTCGGCCTCGACCGACTCGGGGCGGCTGGGCTCGTGCCACTCGGGGCCGGTCTTGCCTTCGGACAGGATTTTTTGTTGCAACTGGCTCACCAGCTCGGCATTCTCGCAGTGGGCGGTCACGATTACCCCCAGCTCTTTGGCCAGCCGCATGGTCTGGTACATCTCCCCGTCTTCCACCCCAAAGAAGTTCTTGTAGGAGAGGAAAATCTTGAAGCTGCTGATACCATCGGCCACAATCTCGCGGAGCTGGGCCTCGGTCTTTTCGTCGAACTTGGACACCGCCATATGGAAGGTGTAGTCGCAGTAGCTGTTCCCCTCGGCCTTGCCCTTCCAGAGCTGATAACCTTCCAGGGCATCGTCGTTGCGGCTGGGGCAGCACATCTCGATATAGGTGGTGGTGCCCCCCATCAGGGCCGCCTTGGAGCCCGTTTCGTGGGTATCCTTGGCGAAGGTCGCCATGAAGGGCAGGTAGATGTGGACATGCGGGTCTATGAAACCCGGAAACACATACTTGCCCGAGGCATCTATCACCTCCGTACCGGGCGGGGCGTCCAGGTTCTGCCCAATGCGCGTGATGGTCTCGCCTTCAGCGTAGATGTCGGCTTTGTAGCGGCTGTCTGCGGTGATGATTTCGCCGTTTTTGATCAGTAGTCCCATATCAACCCCCTTGTGTGAGTCGGTACTCTAGACCTCGCACTCTCTGTTCTATCAGACGCGCACAACTATCATATTCACTCTGATCACTTCCAAATGGATCGGCGATTTCCCATAAATCGAGCTTGTCTTGCGGGATACTATTCTTTAGGCATTTAGCAACCTGCCTATCCAAAGCCACAACGTAATCAAAAGATGCAAGGTCCACTGCGTCGAGCCCTCGAGGTTGGTGGCTACCGGCATCAACCCCAAACAAGTTCGCCAGGGTGGAAACGGCATTGCGGGTGTCTGCCCTCGAGCCAGGCTTCAACCCAGCCGACTCAAAGCGGGCACCCTTGATTTTGTGCCTGGCAATGTATTCCGCCATCACACTACGGCAGGTATTACCGTAACAAACAAACAAAACCCTGGACTCTTGGGTCACCTGTCCACCTGCTCCGAGGCATAGAAAGCCCTGTAAAGGGAAAAGGGAACCAGCATCTGTAGGTATCTCTTAGTGAATATCGATCCCCACCTCCTCCCGGTACCGCTTCATGGCCTCCCAGTCGTCGGTCACTTCGGGGCGCTTCTCGGTAAGCTCGCGCCAGGTGACGCTTGCACGGCCCGAGGGCACCTCTACCATCTCGATGCAACCCTCCACCGGACAGACGTTGTGGCACAGGCGGCAGCCCACGCAGTCTTCTTCGCGCACCACCGGCTGGGGGCGGGTGCTCACGGCCTCGTGCTTGCCGTTGGAGTGTACATCGTAGCGGAAGGGCGGCACCACGCTGCCACTGGCGTCAACCAGGTCAATGCACTGGTGGGCGGTATCGTTGCAGGCCACATAGCACAGGTTGCAGCGGATGCACTTGTCGGGGTCAATGCGCGCCACCGCCCGGAAAGAAAGGTCGAAGTCGTTGAAGTCGGAAATGCGGTGCAGGCTCTTGCCCACCACGTCAGAGATGGTCTTGAAACCCTTGGCATCCATCCAGGCATTGAGGCCGTCCACCAGATCTTCGATGATGCGGAAGCCATAGTGCATAACCGCCGTGCAGACCTGCAGGCTGGTTGCGCCCAGCAGCAAAAACTCCGCAGCGTCTTTCCAGGTCGAGATCCCCCCCATGCCCGAGATGGGCACCCCGTAGCGGCGAACCTCCTCGTCTACCCCCAGAGAGGATAAAAAGTTCAGGGCGATGGGCTTGACCGCCGGGCCTGCGTAGCCCCCGTGGCCGCCCTTCCCTCCGATATTGGGGGTGATTTCCAGGGTATCGAGGTTCACCCCAACAATGGAGTTGATGGTGTTAATCAGGGAAAGCCCATTGGCGCCCGCCGCCAGGGCCGCTCGAGCAGGCGGCACCACCGAGGCCACGTTGGGGGTCAGTTTCACGATGACCGGAATTTTGGCCACCTCGGTGACCCAGGAGGTAATCATCTGGCAGTACGAGGGTACCTGCCCGACCGCGCTGCCCATACCCCGCTCGCTCATGCCGTGGGGACAGCCGTAGTTGAGCTCGATGCCGTCGGCTCCGGTGTCTTCAATCCGCATCACGATATCGCGCCAGGCTTCGGGCTTGGATTCGACCATGGCAGAGACAATCACCGCACGGTCGGGCCAGTTGCGCTTCACATCGCGGATCTCCTTCAGGTTGACCTCGAGGGGCCGGTCAGAAATCAGCTCCACGTTGTTGATGGCCAGCATTTTCTGGCCCCCATAGTGCCAGGCCCCATAGCGGTTCGAGACGTTCAGCACCGGCGCCCCGATGGTCTTCCAGACCGCCCCACCCCAGCCGTGCTCAAAGGCCCGGTGGATCTGTGCGCCCGAGTTGGTGGGGGGCGCTGAGGCCAGCCAGAAGGGGTTGGGGGACTTGATGCCGGCAAAGTTGATGCTTAGGTCTGCCATTATGTGCTCCTTTCAGTCGCGCTGAAAGCTAGAGGCCCATAGCAAAAAAACGCCCTCTGTTTCGCTAGTTCGCCTAATCAATCATCGGCGGCTGCGCCCATCCCGGCCATCAGGTTGCGGTGAATCGCAAACGCCGCCAGTTTACCGTCCTGCACCGCCATCACGGTCGAGGCTGCGCCTTTGGCCCGGATGCAGTCGCCCCCGGCGAAAACGCCGGGCAGGCTGGTCTCGTAGTTCTGGTTGACCTTGATGAAGCCCTTGTCGGTCTCGAGGCCCAGCAGCCGGGCCACCGCCGGTTTCTCCTGGCCGATGGCTTTCACCACCTGATCGCAGGGCAACACGAACTCCGACCCGGGCACAGGCACGGGGGCAGGCCGGCCAGAGGCGTCGGGGGCCCCCAGGGCCATCCGCACGCACTTCAGGCCCACCACCTGACCGTTCTCCACCAGCACCTCCACCGGCTGGGTCAGGAAGCGGAACTCCACCCCTTCGTTTTTTACAAAGCTGTACTCGAAGTCGTAGGCCGTCATCTCGCGCTCGGTGCGGCGGTAGACCATCGTGACCCGCTCGGCTCCCAGGCGCTTGGCAATGGTGGCACAGTCCACCGCGGTGTTACCCGCGCCAATCACCACCACCTGATGCCCTACCTTCAGGCTTTCAGGATTCATCTTGGAGGTCTCGATGTACTGCAGGCCGTCCAGGATGTACTCCTCTCCCGGAATTCCCATCATGGGCACGCCCCCCAGGCCCACGCTCAGGAACACTGCATCGAAAGCCTGCTTAACCTCGTCCCAGGAAAGGTTTCGGCCCAGCTCCATCTGGGTCTTGATCTCCACGCCCAGCCGCCGCACCATCTCGGCCTCGGCCTGGGCCACCTCCACCGGCTCACGCAGCACGATGATGCCGTAGGTCGAGAGCCCGTTGGGGAGCTCACGCTTCTCGAACACCGTGACGCTATGCCCCAGCTTGGCCAGCTCACCGGCGCAGGTCAGGCCCGCGGGCCCCGCCCCAATCACCGCGACCTTCTTGCCCGTAGGGGGGCCTGGCTTGAACACGTCAATCCCACGCTCGTAGACGTAATCGGTCGCATAGCGCTGCAAGCGCCCAATGGCGATGGGTTTGTGCTCAGCTCCGAGTACACAAGCACCCTCACACAACTCCTGCACGGGGCAGACCCGCGCACAGGTGGCCCCCATCAGGTTGGACTCCAGAATCGTGCGGGCCGAGCCCACCACGTTCTGGGTGGCAATCTTCTTGATGAACTTGGGAATGTCGATGTGGGTAGGACAGGCGTGGGTGCAGGGCGCGTCGTAGCAGTAAAGGCAGCGGTTGGCTTCGACCAGTGCTTCGTGGTCGGTCAGGGGCGGGTAGTATTCAGATAGAACTTCCTCTGGCTTGATGATCTGCACGCTTCCTCCTTTATCGGGCTGGGCCTTTTTGTCATAGCAAAGGACAAAAACCCTCTCGGTGATTGATCACTAAGACGGTTCGTGCCCTCACGGGAGCCGATTTAACCCGGTTGGTTTTTGCTAACAGGAATATACGAGCCAGGTTAGAACGTTGTCAAGCACACGTTTCCCGGTTAGAAGACCCTGCTTTATGCAACATCGTGAATGAATTTCCAAAATAAACTTTGCTCGAGGTTTAAGAATTGTGTACAGAGTGAAACAAAATTACTCCATTATGTCTTGACTTAAAAATGTTTATGTTATATACATATTCTATGGCGCTCAAACGAACTACACCCGATAAAAAAGCTGCCCGCGACCTACTGATGGATATTGCCACCGGCGCAATTGCGGCGCTGTTGCTGGTGGTTTTTGCCCTGATGATACCCACAATCTGAGCCTGGGTGCGGATGCCGTCTCGAAACCAGATTGACTGTTAGACCCCGCGTCAAAGTTGACTATGCCGTAGAATTTGTATGTGTACGAGACCCTTGAAGGTTCGGTTTTGCAAGCCCGGATCGTCAGCATTCATGGAGCGGTTTTCTACGATGTGGTGTTGCAAACAGGCGACACCGCCCGTCAGTTGCGCTTTCAGGACACGTTTTTGAACCCTGCACCCGAACCCGGCGAGTATCTGAAAATTGAACTTGTTTTGGGGAACGTGATCAACGTGCAGCGAATTCCGGCTCCATGACGGTTCGCCTGGGTGGTCAAGAGTGCTTGACCTCGAGAATCTGCTAAACAAATCTTGAGTAATGTATACTCAAGTAGCCTAAGTGTAAGATTTGACCCTATCCATGTCCCTCCATCTTATAAAATCAAAACATATATCGCTCCCATCCCGCCGAGAGAGCGACGAACCCCAGGCGGAACTCAGGAGATAGATACCATATGCGCTTAGAACTGCCGGTCATTCCACTGCGAAATACCGTCATCTTGCCGCATACCACTACCCCGGTGGATGTGGGCCGCGCCAAAAGCAAGCGTGCGGTCGAAGAAGCAATGGGTGCCGACCGGCTGATCTTCCTGGTAGCACAGCGCGACCCGGAAGTGGACGATCCCACCCAGGACGACCTGTATGTGTGGGGGGTGCAGGCCGTGGTAAAGCAGGCCATGCGCCTGCCGGATGGCACTTTGCAGGTCATGGTCGAGGCCCGCACCAGGGCCGAGGTCAAGGACTACATTCAGGGGCCGTACCTGCGGGCCCGGGGCGAAGTGTACTCCGAAGTTTTCCCCGCCGACGAGACGGTAACCCGAGTGCTGGTGGAAGAACTCAAGGACGCTTTTGATAAATACGTGGCCAGCCATAAATCGCTGCGTCTGGACCGCTACCAGCTCGAGGCCGTGAAGGGTACCACCGACCCGGCCATGCTGGCCGATACCATCACCTATCACGCGACCTGGACGGTTGCCGAGAAGCAGGAAATCCTCGAGCTAACCGATATAGAGGCCCGGCTCAAGAAGGTGCTGGAATTCCTCAGTCGGGATCTGGAGCGCTTCGAGCTGGACAAGAAGGTGGCCCAGCGGGTCAAGGATCAGATGGACTCCAACCAGCGCGAGTACTACCTGCGCGAGCAGATGAAAGCCATCCAGAAAGAGCTGGGTGGAGGCGAAGACGGGCTAAGCGACCTGGACGCGCTGCGCAAGAAGATTGAAGAAGTAGGAATGCCCGAGGCCGTTAAGACCAAGGCCCTTAAGGAACTCGATCGCCTCGAGCGCATGCAGCAGGGCAGCCCCGAGGCCACCGTGGCCCGCACCTACCTGGACTGGCTGACCGAGGTTCCCTGGACCAAAGCCGACCCTGAGGTGCTGGACATTGCCCACACCCGCCAGATTCTGGACGAGGATCACTTCGGCCTCAAGGATGTCAAGGAGCGCATCCTGGAATACCTGGCGGTGCGTCAGATGACCGCCCACCTGGAGGTGCGCAACAAGGCCCCCATCCTGGTACTGGTTGGGCCGCCGGGGGTGGGCAAGACCTCGCTGGGGCGCAGCATCGCCCGCAGCATGAACCGCAAGTTCCACCGCATCTCGCTGGGTGGGGTGCGCGACGAAGCCGAAATCCGGGGGCACCGCCGCACCTATATTGGGGCCATGCCGGGCAAGCTGATCCACGCCATGAAGCAGGTGGGGGTGGTCAACCCGGTCATCTTGCTGGACGAAATTGACAAGATGAGCTCAGACTGGCGCGGCGACCCTGCGAGCGCCATGCTGGAAGTGCTCGACCCTGAGCAAAACAACACCTTCACCGACCACTACCTAGACGTGCCCTACGATCTCTCCAAGGTTTTTTTCATCACCACCGCCAACACCCTGCAAACCATCCCCCGGCCCTTGCTGGATCGGATGGAGATCATCGAGATTCCGGGCTACACCAACCTCGAGAAAGCCGCCATCGCCCGCCAGTATCTCTGGCCCAAACAGGTCAAGGAAACCGGTATGGAGGGCAAAATTGAAGTCACCGATGCCGCCATTATGCGGGTGATTAACGAATATACCCGCGAGGCCGGGGTGCGGGGCCTCGAGCGCGAGATGGGCAAGATTGCCCGCAAGGGGGCCAAGTTCTGGCTCGAGGGTGCCTGGGAAGGCTTGCGCACGGTAGATGCGCCCAATGTACCGACCTACCTGGGCATTCCACGTTTCCGCCCCGACAAAGCCGAGACCGAGCCCCAGGTGGGCACCGCCCAGGGTCTGGCCTGGACGCCGGTGGGTGGCACTCTGCTCACCATTGAAGTGGCTGCGGTTCCTGGAAGCGGCAAACTCTCGCTCACCGGTCAACTGGGCGAGGTTATGAAGGAGTCGGCCCAGGCCGCCCTCACCTACCTGCGGGCCCACACTCAGACGTATGGCCTGCCCGAGGACTTTCACAACAAGGTAGACCTGCACGTTCACGTCCCCGATGGCGCCACCCCCAAGGACGGTCCCAGTGCCGGCATCACCATGACCACCGCCATCGCCAGCGCCCTCAGCCGCCGTCCGGCTCGCATGGACATCGCCATGACCGGCGAGGTCAGCCTGCGCGGCAAGGTGATGCCTATTGGCGGGGTGAAGGAAAAACTGCTGGCAGCCCACCAAGCGGGTATCCACAAAATCGTGCTGCCCAAGGACAATGAACCGCAGCTCGAGGATCTGCCCAAGGAAGTGCTGGAAGGGCTGGACATCAAGCTGGTGGAGGATGTAGGCGAGGTGCTGGAGTACCTGTTGCTACCTGAGCCCGTCATGCCCCCCGTAGGGCAGCCCAGCGATAATCGTCAGCAACCCGGTGCTGGCGCTTAGTACACAGTTGTACAAATACCGGTGCGGATGTGTTCATTGTGGTTGAGTTACGCAACTAAGCCACGGCCAAAGCTGTGCTTTTATACCAGATTCAGCCAGTTTGTCCCCAAATGGGGGCGAACTGGCCCGACCGAAGGGAGGGTGTGCTCTAGGATTCAAAAGATAGCCCCTGGGGTTTTTGGTTTGGTGAAGTATCTTTTTGAATCCGGTATAAACCCTAGCAGATGCCTTTTGTTACCTCCCCTACGGCGTAGGGGAGGCCAGGTGGGGTTGCCGGACAGCGACATCGCGACGTCATGAGCCTCTGTGCAACGGTGAAATTAGCCGAATGCGGTATCGGTCAGAGACAACGCCTGCAAGAAAATGCTCGACCTGTGGGGTCTATGGGGTCAACTGCCTATCCGCACTTGCTATACCCGCAGCTATAACACTTGGTACACCCTTCTTCACGCACCAGACTTTCGCCACCACAATCAGGACAGCTGCCCAGTTTAGTATGGGTCATGGTGGTTGTGCTCGAGGGACGATCCCCTATCGGGACAGACCCCTGACGGAGCTGTTCACCCAGATGTTGCTTGCTGGCTTGGATGGGCGCGGTCGTGGCCCGCTGCATGGCCTGGGGCACCATGTTATCGTCCAGGGGCATCTGGGCGGCTTTGCGCTCGCCTTCGGCAATCTGGATTTTGCTGGTGGTTTCCAGGGCTACTGCAATCAGGTCGGCCTTGCTGGTCACAAAGCGGCCCTGGTAGCTGCCGTACAGGCCGCCATTAATGCCCCGCAGGGTCTTGACCAGCTCGGCCACCGGTACGCCATATTGCAGGGCCTTGGAGATGATGCGGCCCAGGGCCTCGCTATCGGCATTGGCCTCGTCGCCAGCCTTGCCGGAGGTCAGGATAACCTCCACCGGGTGTTCACCCTGCATATTCACCGTCACCAGGAAGCCGCGGCGGGTGCCGTCGGCGGCGGTGAGTTTGACCATGTCGGTGTAGCCCACCAAGCGGCCCGTGCGCTCGAAAACCGGGCGGGCGTTTGGCTGGCCTGCTTGCTCTGCCCCTGGGCTGGCCGGAACTTCTAACAAGGCGGGCTGCACTGCTACGGTCTCCTGGCTCTTGTCCTCGGCTTTCTTTTCTTCCTTGCTTACCGAAAGCACCTGGTATTCGCGGCTGCCATCGCGGTAAACCGTGATGCCCTTGCAACCGGTCATGTACGCCTCGGTGTAGGCCGCCTCCACATCCTCTACGGTGGCCTGGTTGGGCAGGTTGATGGTCTTGGAGAGCGAGTTGGCCGCGTAGCCCTCGGCATCGAAGGCAGTCTGCACAACCCCTTGCATCCGGACGTGATCCAGTGGCGGCACGTCGTGAGCCCCTTCAAACACATTGCCAATAGCGCTGGGGATGCCCTCCAGACCCTTCACACTGCCGTGGTGGGCCTGAATGGCTTGGATGATGGCATCCCAATCCCAGACCAGCCGACCTTCCTTGCCCCCCCTCTCTCCTTCGGGGGAGGGGGACTGGGGGGTAGGGGCAGTGGCAAACCGCCCCTCGGCAGGGAACTGTTCCATAATCTCCACAAACAAGGGGTGCAACAAAGCCTTGTACTCCCCGCCGATGCGCCGCCACATAAAGGGAGAAAACATCGGCTCGATGCCGCTGGAAACCCCCATCAGCATGCTGGTAGTACCGGTGGGGGCCACCGTCAGTACTGCCACGTTGCGGCGGGGGCGAATGCCCAGCGCCTCGAAGGCCGCCCGGTGCCGCTCGTAGACCGGGAACACGCCCCGCTCCTGACCCAGCCGCTCCGACTCGGCAATGGCTTCCTCGCGCATGACGTTCATTACCTGGGCCACCACCCGGCGGCCCGCTTCCGAGGAATAGGGCAAGCCCATTTTGATAAGCATGTCGGCGAGACCCATCACCCCAAGCCCCAGACGGCGCAAACTCTGGCTGGCAACGCGGTTGTCTTCAAGGGCAAATACATTCACGTCCAGCACGTTGTCCAGGAAGCGGATGGCGGTGTGAACATCCTGTCGGAAAGCGGCATAGTTGAACTCGCCGTTTTCTACATAGGCCGCCAGGTTAATCGCCCCCAGGTCGCAGGGCTCGCCCACCGTAAGGGGGATTTCCCCACAGGGGTTGGTGGAGCGAATCTGGTAGCGGGGCCCCAGGTTCTTGAGGGCCGAAAGCTCGTTGATGCGGTCCACGAAAATCAGGCCGGGTTCACCAGTGGCCCAGGCGTGCCAGGCAATTTCGTGCCAGAGCCACTTGGCTGGCACCTTGCCGCCGTACACCGGAATGGGGCGGGCGCCGTCCTGGACGCGTTCGGGCAGGTCGGGCAACACCCCGTTATAGGAGCCTTGCACCGGGTGGGGGTAGTATTTGCCCGGCACCTCGGAGGGCTCAACCGCCCACAGGCCATCGGCCTGCAATACCTGCCAGAAGGCTTCTGTGGCCAGAATCGAGATGTTGAAGGTGGAAATGTCACCCTCGCTGGCCTCGCGGTCGAGGTCTTTGGCGGTCAGGAAGTCCAGCAGATCGGGGTGATCAATCGCAAGCGTAGCCATTCCGGCGCCCCGTCGGGTGCCGCCCTGGCGTACCACCCGCAGCACCGGCGCGTACACGTAGCGCAGGGTGGCCACAGGGCCTGCTTTCTCGGCTCCCAGGTTGGCCCACTCCAAAAAGTTGTCGAAAATCTCCACCAGGAAGCTGACCGGGCCGCTGCTGGTGCCCCCGCTGCCCTTGATTTCGGCTCCCTCCGGGCGTAGGCTGCTGAAATCCACATGGGGTTCCTGCCCTTTGACTGCGAGGCTCAGGGCAGCCCTGGCGGCCTCGATGATGCCGCGCATGTCGTCGGGCACAACCAGCACATCGCTGGGCTTTTCCCGCACGGTCATGACCCCGTTGCGCCGGGCCAGCGCGGCCAGTTCGGGCTTCAGGAGGCCATAGACCACCCGTGTCCAGTTGCGCACGGTGATGTTTTCCTTGTCGCCATCGGGGTTGATGGGGGGGCGCATCATGCCCTTGATAAAGTCTTCTACGTCGGCATGGTCGGCGGCGATGTAGGCGAAACCGCGCACGGTTCCGCGCGGGCCGGCATTCTTGCGTGAGACGTAGGGGTCGAGGTTGACCCCGTTGCCCCCTCCGACCTTGGTGACCAGGGCCAGCTTGGTCGCCACTTCCAGCACCCCATCAAAGCTGCTGGGGTCGTGCTCGGTAGCCCCCTGTACAAAGCAGTTGAGCACGTTGCCGTGCTGGGTGCCCGCTCCCGCCAATACCCGCCCGCCAGGGCAAAAGCGTTTGGAGGCCATCAACTGGTAAAACTGCTCCCCCCAGTACGCTTTGTCCTGATCAGATTTTTCTGGCGAGGCCACCCAGGTAGCCACCCGGCGAAACATTCCAAAAATGTCCCCATCGCCCGGTTGCATATACTGGCGCTTGGCGATGGCCTGGGCGTGATCATCAAAAAGTGCGGGCTTGAAGCTATTCATGGTGTCCTCCAATTTAGCGAGATTTCCCCGGCCACCGCAGTGGCACAAGATATGGGGGGTTCCGCGCTAGATACTACTACCCATTGTATATTTTTGACAAGTGGTATTGAAAAACTCAAAGATTAGGATATAAACATAATACTGCAGGCATCAAAAGAAAATCAAGTCCTTCGGTACAAATATATAGAGTGAAAACTTGTGATTTACTACTATAAGTAGTAGATGGATTAGGACAGGTTCTGCTCTAAACAGAAACAGCCTCGATATTTGGCATTGCTATGAGGGGGAGTAAGGTGACCCTTTTACAATAAGGGGTTGGGGTTCTGCATCAAGGCCAGCTTCGATGTATTAAGGGGCCCTGATGTCCCCCGCCCTCCGCGCTCTGGCGTTCAGGCCTGCTCGAGGGTCTGCCAGACGGCCAGGGAAAAGGGCTCGAGGACGCCGTCCTCGAGGTAGCCCCCCACACACCGGCCTTCCTTGCCCGACAGCAGGTCTATGGCCTGCTCACCCCTGGGCCACAGCCCGTGCAGCGGGATGTTGACTCGCCAGCGTTCGGGCGAGGCATTGATGGTCACCACCACGCTGCTTTGCCCATGGATTCGGGCAAAGGCCAGGTGGGCATCCTGGGCATAGAGGTACTGGTATCGGCCCCGACGCAACACCGGCAGCGACTGCCGCAGGGCCGCCATCTGTTGAATGGTCTGCATGAGGGGCTTGCGCCAGCGAGTCTCATCCCAGATCATGCCCCGGCGGTTGTCGGGGTCGTGGCCCCCGGCCATGCCGATCTCGTCGCCATAGTAAATCGTTGGTGCGCCCGGCAGGGTAAAGAGCATGGCGAAGGCCAGTTGTACCCGCTCGAGCTGCCCCCGCAGCAGGCTAAAAATACGCGGGGTGTCGTGCGAGGTCATGATGTTCATCTGGGCGGTCACGATGTCCCAGTCATAGCGGCGAAAAAGTTCCTCGAGGCGGTTGTGGCAAGCCATAGCCCCCAGGCTTTCCAGCCGCCCCAGGCCACTCTTGGCCGCCAGGTCTTTGTCGAGCACCTCCGCCCCCACAAAGCCCAGAATGGCTCTTCCCAGCGGGTAGTTCATCACTGCATCGAACTGGTCGCCCTGCAACCACCGGCTTGCATCGTCCCATATTTCCCCCACGATGTAGGCCTCGGGGTTCTGTGCCTTGACCCGCCGGCGGAACTCGCGCCAGAACTCGTCGTCGTCAATCTCGTTGGGGACGTCCAGCCGCCAACCGTCAATGCCGTACTGAAACCAGTATTCCGCCACAGACAGCAAATACGCGCGGCACTCGGGGTTGGCGGTGTTGAATTTGGGCAGCTCGGGGTTGTTCCACCAGGCCGCGTAGTTGGCATGCTTGGCGTAGGCGAGAAGGGGAAACTTGTAGATGTGAAACCACTCGCGGTAGGGCGAGGCCGCCTCGTTTTCCATCACGTGTTGAAAGGCAAAGTGGGCCCGCCCGCAATGGTTAAAGACCCCATCCAGAATCACCCGCATCTCACGCTTGTGGGCTTCCTCAACCAGCTTCCGCAAAGCAGCGTTGCCGCCCAGCATGGGGTCTACCTGAAAGTAGTCGCTGGTGTGGTAGCGGTGGTTGGCGGTCGAGCTGAAGATGGGGCAGAAATAGAGCGCGTTGAAGCCCTGCTCCTTGATGTAGTCCAGCTTCTCGATCACGCCCCAGAGGTTGCCACCCTTAAAGCCGCGCAGGGTGGGGGGCGCGTCCCAGGCTTCAAAACCACTGTGTACCGGTGCTGGGCTGGCCGGGGGCCCGGCCCCCATGCGAAAACGGTCTGGAAAAATCTGATAAAAAACGGCATCCTTGACCCATTCTGGTGTCATTCATACTCCCACGTGAAAACGTCTGCACGTTGCCAGAGGTTAGTCTAAACCTTACAGACGAAATCTCAAGTGTAGGCAAACAGGATTTCGTTATGTGAAGGCTCTTATCATTTGCCAGGGCACCGTCGTTTCAACCCCTCACCCGGCGACAGCAGTTACCGCTAGAGTTGTATTTACTTGACAAAAGGAGCACCAAACTAGCCGGCGCTGTCGCCACCCTCTCCCGCAAGGGGAGAGGGAAAGGGGAAAACGATAAAAGCCTGTCGTTGTGTGAAGGGCGGGTGGCGCTGGGTCATCGGTTCTGATACCATGCCCGAGTTATGCCGCGTGGGAATCTGTTTGTCATGACCGGGGCTTCGGGGGTGGGCAAAGGCACCATCCGGGGAAGGCTCCTGGAATACCACCGTATGTACTACTCGATCTCGATGACCACCCGTCCCCCCAGGGTGGGAGAGCGCAATGGGGTGGACTACTACTTTGTCAGCAAAGCCGAGTTCGAAAGCAAAATTGCACAAAACGGTTTCCTGGAATGGGCGCAATACGTAGACGACTACTACGGCACCCCCAGGGAGCCGGTGGAAGAAGCCCTGAGCAAAGGACAGGATGTGATCCTCGAGATAGAGGTACAGGGCGCTTTACAGGTCAAACAGGCCATGCCGGAAGCGATTCTGGTCTTCATCATTCCCCCCTCGCTGTCGGAGTTGCGCCGAAGACTCCTGGTGCGTGGAACCGACAGCCTGGCCAAGATTCACAAGCGGCTCAAGCGGGCCGAAGAAGAGATTCGTATGGCCGACCAGTTCAAGTACGTGCTGGTCAACGACCAGCTCGACAAAGCCGTCTCCGACTTTGCCGCCATCATTCAGGCCGAGCGGCTGCTGCAACCGCGCATGGGCGAAGCGCTGGCCCGCGCCCTCTCGGTAGACCCGGTTCTGGAGCGTGAACTTGATGAACTCGAGCGCAAACGGCTCCTGGCGGGCGAGCAGGGGTAAAGTAAACATTTCTCACTTTGTGCTGTACAATCGGAGCTTAGTTGTAGAGGTAGACCTATGGCTGAACCCGGCATTGATACCCTTCTGGCCCTGACCGACTCCAAGTACCGCCTGACCGTGGTAACGGCAAAGCGTGCCCAACAGTTGCTGCGTTACGACTTCAAGAACACGGTGCTGAGCAGCGACGAGATACCCCGCATGCGGACACTCGAGGGCCAGAAGCCTGATCCCAACGCTGTCACCTGGGCTATGCAGGAACTTCAGACCGGGCGCCTTAAGATTGGCGAAGGGCTGGTCGTGGAGGATCGTTTGACCAAATTCCTTGATCAGATGTATCCCCGCGAAGTCATCGAACCTGCTGATTGATGGGCGCGAAACCCGACTGCAAGCGGGCCGACCCCGGTGAGCCCGCATCTTCATGCATGGGCCTGGCAGCCGGGTCGGCTGAAAATTGTTCCCTTTACATCGAACACTCGACCTTGAGCAGTGGGCATACACTCTGCATAATCCCAAATCACCTGTATAATCACAAAATGGGATTCGGGGAGCAATCGCTATGGCAAGCAAGGAACAGCGTCACCGAGCTATTCAAGAAATTATCTCCCGGGAGAGCATATCTACCCAGGCTGAGTTGGTAGATCGGCTGCGCAAACTAAACTACGACGTAACCCAGGCAACGGTGAGCCGCGACATCAACGAAATGCGCCTGGTACGGGTTCCGCTGGGACGGGGAAAGCACAAATACGCCTTGACCCAGCTCGACCTGGCCGAAGATGTAATGGAAGAACTCCGGCGAATTTTTCCAATCTTTGTGCGGGATGTAGACCGGGGCGAGAATGTGCTGGTGTTGAAAGTGTCTGAAGGGCATGCTTCCGGCATTGCGTTGCTGATTGACCGGCTGCGCCGGGACGATATTGTAGGCACAATCGCAGGAGAGGATTCGATTCTGGTGGTGGGCCGAACGATTCAGGATGCAGAGGCTCTGCAAGAGGAGTTCGAAGGGTTGCTAACCTGAACACCAGGGCGGCCAGGGGGGCCTGGCGAAGCAGTCTGACGGCTATTAGAACCCTCGCCTGGTACTTTCTGCCCTCGAGGATTGAATCACGATGGTCGAGTTTGCTCTCAAGGCCTTTCTGACCCTGTTCGTGCTGATTGACCCCATCGGCCTGATTCCGCTATTCCTGGCCCTGGTGGGCACCCGCAGCTATCAGGAGCAAAAGCGCATTGCGCTCAGGTCAACCCTGGTGGCGGGACTGCTGGTTCTAGCCTTTGCCTTGCTGGGGGGAGTGATTTTGCGCTACCTGGGCATTAGCTTAGAGGCGCTGAAGGTGGCGGGGGGGTTGCTTTTGTTCAAGATTGCCCTGGACATGATCTACGCCCAGCTCGAGCGCGAGACCGACGAGGAACGTGCCGAGTCAAAGGCCCGGGCCGACATCTCGGTATTTCCCCTGGCCATTCCGCTGATTGCCGGGCCGGGCACCCTGGCCGGGGTGCTGATTCTGGCCGGGTCGGCCCCCCAGGGGATTGTGGGTTTCGCGCTGGTTCTGGCGATGGCGGCGGCGGTTTTGTTCATGACCTACTGGTCGCTCAGGGCCGCCCTGAAGTTCTCGAGTTCGCTGGGTCGCACCGGCATCAATGTAATTACCCGGGTGCTGGGCATACTGCTGGCTGCCCTGGCGGTGCAGTATGTGGCCGACGGGGTGCGGGTGCTGCTAAAGCTCGAGTGAGTTGCGAACCCGGCGCTTGTCTTTGTACATGGCCTGATCGGCCTGCCCCAGGGCGGCCTGTAAATTCTGGAGGGGGGTGATGGCCACCGCTCCTGCGCTCACCTCGACGTGGATGGCTGAGCGTACCCGGCGTACCATCTCGGGCACTTCGGAAAGCGGTAACCCCAGGTGCAGGCTTATAAACTCGTCACCCCCGATGCGAAAAACCTGGTCCTCCTGTCGGAAAACGCTCTTGAGCGTGGTTGCCAGAATTTTGAGGGCCTGATCGCCAGCAGCATGACCGTACTGGTCGTTGATCTGTTTGAGGCCATCCATGTCCCAGTAAATGAGCGTGAGGGGCAGATCCAGACGTTCGGCCTGGGCCTTGAGTTTGGGAAAATTCATTTCCAGCGCGTGGCGGTTGCCCAAGCCTGTCAGGGCATCGCTCAAGGCCAGCTCCGACAGATTCCGGCGGGTAAGCAAACCGTATAGCACAGTAGCAGCCTGTAAGGCAAAGGTCTGGGCAATGGCCAGGCTTTCGGGGGAAAAGGCCTCGGTCGAGGTGAGTGAATCCAGGTTGAGGGTACCCATTACCCGGCTCTGAAGCACGATCGGAACCGTCACAGTGGCCTTCAGCTCCTCTAGTTTGCCGACCTGCTTGAACATATCGAGCTCGTGAGAGATATGCTCTCGAGTTCGCTCCTGGATGTAGGGAGAAACCAACAAGCGGGGCTTACCTAGCAACCAGTCTTTCTCGCCCTGCCCATACCAGGTCAGTTCGTGTTGGTAGCTTATGGAGTGTTCGATCAGGCTCTCCTCGAAACCAATCTGGGCCACAAATCTAAACTCGCCGTTTTCCAGCAGGGTCAGGCTTCCGGCCTCGGCCCCTGGAACCACCTCAACCGCTGTTCGCAGTACCCGCATGAGGAGTTCCTCGAGTTTTTCTTCCTGGGTGAGCAGGCCGGAAAGCACCTCGAGGGAAGAGTGGTAGGCCAGGGCCTGGTTGTACTCGCGGGTCACCTCGCTCAAGACGCATAGTCGACCAGCTTTGTATGGGGCGAGGCTAACCTGGAACCAACGCCACTGCTTACCCGCCATGCCCACCAACCCTCTTTGCGTATTATTCTGCCACCAAGCGGCATCCATCGGCTCGGGCATTCGCGATTCATATGCCACGGATTGAAACCAGTTTTCCAGCCGTTTACCCAGGGGATTGGGGTCGGGGATAAGGGCTTTGGCCACGGGGTTGCACCAGCCAATCTGCCCTTTTTCGTCCAGCCACACCAAGGCCTCTGGAAGTTGGTTTAGCCAGTTCAGGGTTTCTGGCTCCAGGGAAGGGGCAGGGGTGCTCATAGGGTAGATATGGGGTGACAGATATAAACAGATATAAGAGGGTGACCTATAAAGTATGAGCTTAGGAGCAACCCCAGGCATTACGCAACAGTAATTAACCGGTTACGTGACCGAACCCATCAGTAGTTCACGGGCATGCTCGAGGGCCGCTTCGGAGTAGCTACCCGAGAGCATGCGGGCCAGCTCGCGCACCCGCTCCTCGTCCTGCACCCGCTGCACCTGCACCGATTGGCTATTCTTGACCACCCGGTAGTGGGTTTGGGCCCGGGCTGCGATTTGTGGAAGGTGGGTCACCACCAGCACCTGGCGCTGCTGGGCCAGCCTTGCCAGACGTTCGGCCACCTGCCAGGCCGCTTCACCGCCTACTCCGGTGTCCACCTCGTCGAACACAACCGTATCGGCTTCCGAGCCGGTCAGGAGGGCCAGCGCAAGCATCACCCGTGAAAGCTCCCCGCCCGAAGCGGCTTTCTCCAGGGGGGCTTCACTCAGGCCTGGGTTGGCAGTAAATAACAACTGCACTTCTTCCAGGCCTTCGGGACCGGGTTTTTCCAGGGGCGAGAGCCCCACCCGAAAACGCGCCGCCGGCATCCCCAGGGCGCGAATCTCCTCGCTGGCTTTCTTGGAAAGCCAGTCGGCAGCCTGGGCACGGGCCCTGGAGAGCTGTTCACCTGCCGACATGAGCGCGTTCCAGGCACTTTCTTTTTGCACAATAAGTTCGGCCAGGCGATCCTTGGCGCCCTCGAGTTCGGCCAGCTCGCGCCGGGCAGCCTCGGCAAAGGCCAGGATGGCCGGGATGCCCTCGCCGTACTTGCGTCCGAGTTTTTCTATCAGGGCCAGCCGGGCTTCCACTACCTCGAGGCGCTCCGGGTCGGCCTCGAGGCCCTCCAGGTAGTCCTCGAGTTCGCGGCTTACCGCCCGCAAGCCATCCAGGGCGCTCTCGAGGTCCTGGCCCAGTTGTTCCAGTTGTGCATCGAAACGTCCGGCAGCCTTCACTTCCCGCGAGGCCAGCGTGACCAGGCCCAGGGCGTCGCCATCGCCGCTGAGCGCCGCAATGGCCGCCGAAACCCGCTCACGCAGGGTCTCGAGGTGACGCAGCCGTTCAGCCTCCTGCAAGAGCTGCTCATCTTCCCCCACCACCAGTTTGGCCTGGTCAATTTCACCGGTTTGAAATCGCAGAATATCCAGCTTGCGCTCGCGTTCGCGGGCGGCTGCCTCGAGGCGTTCGGTCTCGCTCAGAATGGCCTGAAAATGCGCGTAGGCCCGCTGGTACTGCTCTAGCAGACCCGGCTCTACCTGCGAATCGAGCAACTTACGTTGGGCCTTGCGACCAAAAAGCGCCAGGGCTGCGTGCTGGGCATGGATGGTCAGGTGCTGGGCAGCCTCGTCGCTGAGTTCCTTCAGGCTCACCACCTCGCCCTCGATGCGCGGGGTGCTGCGCCCTTGGGAAACCTTACGTGAAAGGCTTTTACCATTGAAAAAAGCCGTTACCAGGAGGGTATCGGCCCCAGGGCGAATCAGGCCCTCGGCTCTTTCGCCCAGGAGCAACGACAATGCATCCACCAGAACACTCTTGCCCGCGCCGGTTTCGCCCGTAAGCACCGTCAGGCCAGGGCCAAACTCGAGCGCTACCCGCTCCAGCACCGCCAGGTTTTGCACCTCGAGGCGTTCCAACATACCCGAAAATCAGGGTATCACATTCGTTTTGTTAGTAACAGAATACTGGGGTAAACGAACTTGCCCTATTTGGACGCCGGGGTCAGAGCTTACCAAGAACAGTATGTTGCCAAAGTCCAAAGCCAAGGGCTAAAAGCAGTAACCATCTCGACCTGCGGCTTGAGACCCGAGACCCACGACCTGTCAGCAACCGAACGACCATCGAAAGGCCAGGTTAGCGAACCAACCCAAAGACCGCTTGAACTTCGGCTATCCGCTATGAGCTATGCTTCATCACAGGCTATTATCATTTGGCTAGGCATCGTCGTTTCACCCCCTCACCCGGCGACAGCGGTTACCGCCAGAGTTGTTTTGTTTGGCAAAAGGACTACCAAACTAGCCGGTGCTGTCGCCACCCTCTCCCGCAAAGGGAGAGGGAAAGGGGAAATCGATAAAAGCTTGGGTCCATCAGCGCAAAAGTATTTTTGTCTCCCCCCAACCCTTATACTGTTGCCACAAAAGGAGGTCAACCATGATTCGCACTGTCGCCCTCGTGGGGCACAGCGGCAGCGGAAAAACCACCCTCGGCGAAGCGCTCATCTACTTCACCGGGGGCAAGGATCGCATGGGCAAGGTAGAAGAGGGCAACACCACCTCGGACTACACCCCGGAGGAAAAGGCCCACCGGGTCTCGGTTCGCACGGCGGTGTTGCCCCTGACCTACCAAGGGCATCGGGTCTACCTGCTCGACGCGCCAGGCTATGCCGATTTTGTAGGGGAGATTCGCGGGGCCATGGAGGCCGCCGATGCGGCGGTGGTGGTGGTCTCTGCCGAAACCGGCGTGCAGATTGGCACCGAGCGAGCCTGGACGGTAGCCGAGCGATTGGGGCTACCGCGCATGGTGGTGGTAACCAAGCTGGAGAAAGGGAGCGACTTTTTTGCCCTCCTCGAGGACCTGCGCTCCACCCTGGGCCATATCATCCCGGCTCATCTGCCGCTGTATGAAAACGGCCAGTGGGTGGGCCTGATTGACGTGTTACATGACCGTGCCTTCCGTTACGAGAAAGGCCGCCCGGTGGTGGCCAGCATTCCCGAGGAACAGAAGGCCCAGGTCGAAAAGTACCGCAACGAGGCCCGCGAGGCCATCATCGAGACCGACGAGAATCTGCTGGAAAAATACCTGGAAGGGGGCGAGGTAGAAGAAGTGGCCCTCTCGAGGGCCTTCCACGAAGCGGTACGAAAGGGCCAGGTTTATCCGGTGGCTATAGGCTCGTCCGGGGCGCTGATTGGCCTGGATATGCTACTCGATTTGTTCCTCGAGGCCCTTCCCTCCCCCACCGAGCGCTGGGGCGAGGGCAGCACGGCAGCCAAGGTGTTTAAAGTGCAGGTGGACCCCTTCATGGGGCAGGTGGCCTTTGCCCGGCTGTACCGCGGCAAAGTCAAGGTAGGAGACACCTTGCAGTCCGACAACGGCACGGTGCGGCTGGCCCACCTCTACACCGCCAAAGGCAAGGATCTGGTGGAGCTCGAGGAGGCCGAGGCGGGCACTATTCTGGCCCTGCCCAAAGCCGACAATCTGCACAAGGGCATGGAGCTATGGCAGGGGGAGCGCCTGGAGTTCCCTTCCGCTCGCCTTCCCGACCCGGTGGTGATGCAAGCCATTGCACCGGAAACCCGCAGCGACGAGGCCAAGCTCGGCGATGCCCTGCGTAAGCTGCTGGAAGAAGACCCCAGCCTGAAGTTCGAGCGTAACCCGGAGACAGGGGAGCAAATCCTGTGGGGTATGGGCGACCTTCATCTGGAAACCGCCAAGGAACGCCTGGCAGACTACGGGGTCAAAATTATCAGCCGCACGCCCAAAATCCCTTACCGCGAGACCATTCGCAAGAAGGCCGAAGGTCAGGGCAAACACAAAAAGCAGACCGGTGGGCACGGCCAGTACGGCGATGTGTGGCTTCGACTTGAACCCCACGAGAACTACGAGTTCGTGTGGGAAATTACCGGTGGGGTGATCCCCACCAAGTACATGGAGTCGGTGGAGATGGGCATCAAGGAGGCCGCCAAAACCGGGCCTCTGGCCGGTTATCCGGTGATAGGTTTCAGGGCTGCCGTCTACCACGGCTCGTACCACGACGTAGACAGCTCCGACATGGCCTTCCAACTGGCCGCCCAGCTGGCCTTCAGGAACGTGGTAGCCCAGGCCAGCCCGACGCTACTGGAGCCCATCTACACCCTCAAAATTTTCGTGCCCCAGGAGCGGGTGGGCGATATTCTGTCGGACATGCAGTCGCGGCGGGGGCGCATCCTGGGCATGGATCAGGAAGGCGCACTGGCTGTGGTGAGCGCTGAGGCCCCGCTGGCCGAAATCCTGGAGTATAGCCGCACCCTTTCAGGGCTGACCCAGGGCACCGGCGCTTACAGCCTCGAGTTCTCCCACTACGCCGAGGTGCCTCCCAACCTGGCCCAGAAGGTGATTGCCGAGCGGCAGAAAGCCGAAGCCTAGAGTAGCGGGAAATCCCCTTTATTCCGGGCTCGAGGGCATGGGCGTTCACACCAAATTGAACAGAACCCCTTTCCCTCTACCCTCGCCGGAGAAGTTGGCGACACCCCGCCAGCGACGTAGTAGGAACTGCGGCAGGGGCTTATATTGCTGCGCCTGGGGTCTCGCCGGATGAGGGGGCTGGGAACTACATCCTAGAGATACTCATGACTGCGAAGTGAAAGGCACAAAATCTCAATCAAAAGTGTCATTCCGAGCGCAGCGAGGAATCCGATACGCCACCTTCCCCAACATTTACTGGCCCTGTGCTGTACCGGATTCCTCGTCGGCGAATGCCTCCTCGGAATGACAGGTGGTTTTGTTGCTGAATTCGATGACCCTTGTGCGCTGTCGCAGCCGTTCTCAGTAACTGTTCGCGTAAATTTGGTATCTGGTTGCGGTTATCGGTGCTCCTGTGTTGGGTCGGGCCAGTAGCCTTTCTCGGTCATCCAGTCGTAGGTGTGGGCGGCCATGCTAATGGTCTCGACGGTCAGCAGGTAGGCCACCAGCTCCTTGTTCAAAGAAGGCTCCCAGCGCAGGCTCTGCACCGCGCTGAGCAGCATGTTTACCATCAAATCGGCCAGAAAGGCTGCCTCGGGGCGGCCTCCGTTGGGAATGCCCAGGGGCTTTAGCAAGGCCATCAGGTGCTGGGTGAGTTCGTCGCGGATGCTCTGCTGGATGGCGGCCAGGGTGCGCCCTAAGGGTGTGGGTTCGCGGAAATAGCGCAGCAGCAACTCCACAAACCGCCATTGGGCCTCGAGCTGGCCCAGAATCCGGCGGTACTGGATCAAAACCAGTTCGAAGTCGTCCACGCCTTCCTCACGCAAAAGGGCCAGCCCCTCGCGGATGGAATCCTGGATGCGCTGGCCGATGTGTTCGGCGGCCACCACCACGCAGTCCTCGAGGCTGGCGAAGTGGGCATAAAACCCCGACTGCACGATTCCCGCGTCGCGGGCTACTCGAGCCGTGGAAACGGCCCCCAGGCCCTCGCGGCTCAGGATCTCGACGGTGGCCTCTATCAGCCGCTCGCGGGTGGCCTGGCCGTCGCGGCGCTTTCGTTGGGGCTTGGCGTTTGTACTCATAGTTTCCTGACCATGATTTAATACACGCTTTAGCTTAGACCGTTACGCGTTGATTACTCAGAACGATAGTTCTATCATTCTAAAGAGCAGTGTCCCAAGGAGGAAGTATGAGTTACTTGCGTCCACTATCCAACACACTCGTCTTGGTGCTGGTGAGTCTACTCGCTGCCTGCGGCCAGCAGCCCACCACCGACCCTCTCACCAAGTCCGATGCTCAAAAGCTAAAAGAGTCCCTGGTCCAGAGCAACAAATACCTGGTCGCAACCATCGCCAGCCCATCGGGCGTGGTCACTACCAGCCGCGTAGGGGGCCAGAATCTACCTTCACCGGTTGCAAACGTAATCCTGGCCTCGGGCCTCGAGCCCCAATCCATCGACTGTACCGCCAGCGAAACCCCTCCCAGGGCCCAGCAACAAGACCTGGATAACGACAAGATTCCACTTCAGGCCAGCTACCAGGTGAATTGCAGTGTGGGTGACACCCGGCTCAAGGGTAGCATCGTGCTGAAAGATAAAAACGATAACGACCCTAAGAGCGGTTATACCGTTGACACCGACCAGTACGAGCTCACCTTCAACACCGGCAAGCCCAACGAGTCGGGTCTCAAACTCGACCTGGATGTGGACGTAACCTGGAGTAACCCCAACTACGCGGTTCGCTACAACTTCAACTTTGAAATCTACGGCAGCGACGGGCGGTTTGGCACCACTTACGCCTACACCGCTACCTACGCGCCCGACAATGCCCAATCGCCCTTCGCAGGAGGCACCTTCAACTACGAGGGCACCCTGGATTTCCGCACCACGACCAAACTGTACCGGCTCACCGGCAGGTCCACCGGCCTCAAGTACAGCAATTCTTGCAAGGAGACCTTCGTGGGAGGTAGCTGGCGGCTGGAAGACACTCGAGGCAACACCCTCCAGGTCGTCTACAACGCCTGCAACAACGTGACCGTGACCTACAACGGAGAGGCTTTATAGTCTTTGCGCGGTTCTCAGGGCCAAAGTCGGCGCTTCTTTTGACAAAGGCGAGTACCATACAGGTATGGCTCGCCTATTATTTTTGGTACTGCTGTTGCTTGGCCCGGCCCTGGCCCAGAACCTGCTTGCCCTGGCTCCCCAGGGCGCTGTGGCAGGCTTTTACATGAACGACCTGCGCGGTAGCCGCTACCTGAGCGGTCTGGCTGCCGACTGGAAACAGAGCGGCATGGAGGCTTTGCTAGGACGCGAACTGCGCAAGCAGGCCGGCAACGATGCCGACTTGCTGGGTATCGCTGCGGGCGGCGTGGCCGTTGCCTTGTACAGCGACGGATTTTTTGCCATAGCCCGGCCCAGTGCAGCGGCCATGCGAGCCCTGCGTCAGGATGCCCGGGGATTACGCCCCCAGGGTGGCTGGCTGGTGGGGGGTGACAAGGATGTCCAGACGGGTTTTAGCCGCGAGTTGGTGTTTATTGCCACTCCCAAGTATGCCCGCTTGTTTTTGCAAAACCGCCGCGGCCTTCAAGCCCCAGTGCGTGGCGACATTGTGCTGTGGGGTTCACCGCCACAAGACCTGATCCGAAGCCTGAACCTACCCCCCAGGGCTAACGGGGCTGCCCGCACCATCCGTCGCTTCAGCTATGCCATCCAGCTCACCGCTGGAGGCTACACCGAAGAGACCCGCCTGGACGTGAACCCCGCCCCTGACCCGGCCTTGGCCAGCCTGCTACTGCCCAGGGAGCGACCCTACAACGCCGCCGACCTCCCCCAGGGCTACTCGGTTTCAACGGGGGTGCTGGATCTGAGCCGGGTTGGGCCTTATCTGTCGGGTCTGTTGCGCGAGTTTGACGTGCGGCTCAACCTGGATCTACGGGCCTTTGGGGCACGCTTTGCCACCGTGACGGTGCAGGGACCGCCCCCCGCCCCCGATGGCCGCAGCGAGGCCATTCTGGGCCACAACCTGATCTACTGGGAGGTCCGCGACCCCGCCACTGCCGAGGCCAACCTGCTGGCGCTCTTGCAAAGCCTGGCCGCCTTCTCGACGCCGGATGGGCAGGGCGGCTTCAAGGTGTTGGGTAACGAGGGCGACTTCAAAGCGGTGGAGGTGGGTCTGGGTGGAACCCTCTACTACAAGCTCGAGCCCACCCGCCTGGTGATTGCAACCAGCAAAAGCGCCCTCCGGGCAGCGGGTAACCCCCCCTGGAGCCAGGATCCCAACTTCCGTCGCTTCCGCGCCCGGATTCCGGCCAATGCCATCGGCTACAGCTTTGGCAACCAGGGCTCGGCCTTGCAGGAACAGCTTGGGCAACTCGGCGCTACCCTTCCGCAAACCATTGGTAGCGAGCTGGATCAGCAAACCTCCCGCGAGCTGGCCAAGGCCCTGACCGACTTCATGGAGCTGCTGGCCAAGCGCTTCGGTTCGGGGCTTTCGTATGCTGTGGTAGAAGGCAACAGCCTGATCAGCCGGGGGTTCTATGAGGTGCGCTGGTAGTGGCCAAAAGCCCACAGCTGAAGGCCCAAAGCAATGATCGGCAAAGGTTGCTCCGAGACATACGACCTTTGCTTGGGGAAGCTATGCTCTCCCCTATCGCTCGGCAAACTGAAAAAACAGGCGAACAAATCCGTTCGGGTTCAGGCCGCCTTCCACACCCAAAAAGAACTGGGGCGAGAGGAAGAGCAGGCTACCGGCGAAGAGCTTAGTCGAGTGGGTGCTGCTTATAAAGTTGTAATCCACCCCAGCCGCCAGGTAGGGCACGAAAGGAATTACAATCAGACCCACCCGGGTCTCGAGCCCCGGCGTGAGGCGCTCGGTGGGGATGAAGTCGAGGCTGAGTTTGCTCTGCACGAACACGTCCCGGAGGCCCCCCCACTCGGCGTACCGATTGTCTATTCCGCCAGAGAGCACCACCCGGGGGAAAAACTGCGGCAGCCAGCCGAGGCCCACCTCGGCTCTGGCGTAGGCGCTCGAGGAGAGGTCAGGGCCTTCCTTGAGGGCGGTACGGTACTCGATGAAGCCATTGGTCACAATCAGCACAAGGGGCGCGTCCCAGGGGACCGCCCGGGTACTGAGCCGCACCCCCCAGGTCAGGTTTGCATCGAGCCGGTCGGCGTACTCGAGCTCACCCTCCACCCCCAGCTTGTTCAAACCCAGTTCGTAGATCACCGCCCCCCGCACCGAAAAACCCAGTGCGAAGGCCGTACTGCCCAGAACCACCGCCAGAAGTATCCAGACCCTCCACCCTCGTTGCATGTGGCCTCCCGTCTGGCGAGCGTATAATACCAGATTCGGTTGGTTCGTCGCCGAACGGCGGCGAACTAACCCGACCGAAGGGAGTGCTCTAGGATTCAAAAAGATAGCCTCTGAAAATCTCTGGTTTGGGTGATTATCTTTTTGAATCCGGTATAACCCGGTGGCTGTATGCAGGGGAGCAGCGCTTGGCTGCATAAACACGCACTTCTTGCCAGGGCATGCGGGAGAGCTTGAACCAAAAACCCTTGCACTGGGTAGCCGTTCTCCTCTCCCTCCGCTCCCCTGGCCCCTGCCCACTTGGTTTGCCAGTCCGCATTGCCAACAGGGCCATACCCCTATGCTGAAGGGGTGCAGGTAGCGTTTGGGTTGCCCTGGTTGTTGCTGCTGCTGCCCCCCGTGCTTGGGCTGGTGTGGTGGTGGTATCGGCGTCGGCGGCCACCCGAACGCAAGGTGGCCGGGCTCTGGCTCTGGCAAAAAGCCCTTCGCAAGGGGAGGGCTCGCCGGCGCTTCGATGCACGGCTGTTTTTACTGTTGCTTTCGGCTTTGCTGGGGGTGCTGGCGCTATCCGTGCCCCAGGTTTCGCTGGACCGCCCTGGTGAGCTGGTGGTGGTGCTGGATGTCTCGGCCTCGATGGCCGCTACCGATGTAAGCCCCAGCCGCCTGGAGCGGGCCAAGGCCATGGCTCATGAGCGCCTAGCGGCCTCGCCCAGGGCGGTTTTGGTGGTGGCCGGGGGCCAGGTTCGAACCTTTGGCCCGGCCCCAGGGCGCAGTCTGGTGGGCAACCTCGAGGGGCTTCAGGCCACCACCGCCAGCGCCGACCTCGAGGCCGCCATTGCCAGGGGCAAGGCCCTGTTGCCCGGGGCCCGCGTCCTGACCCTTGCCGACCAGGCCGCCCCCCCCAGTACCGATGGCTACCTGAATGTGGCGGGCAACGGCGCCAACGTGGGCATTACCGCCATTGGCCCTGGTTTTGTGGCGGTGGCCAACGCGGGGCCGGGGCTGTGGCGGGGCGAGGTGCTGGTAGATGGCAGACGCTACCCCCTCGAGGTGCCCGCCAGAGGCTATAGCAGCCTGGAGGTGCCCTCGGCCACACCCACCGCCCGAATTGCAGGCAGCGATGCCCTGGCCCTGGACAACGAAGCCCGTTTCTCCAGGCGGCTGGTGCGGGTGGAGGTATCGGGCCGTTCGCCAGCCCTCGAGCGCCTATTGGCCCTGCTGGGCACCAGCCAGGGCAGCCCCAGCGAGATGGCCTTTGAGGTCGGCACCCCCCGCCGCGAGCCCTCCCGCTTCACGGTTTTTTTTGCCGAACAGGCCAGCGGACAGGCTTCGGTCTTCGACGTGGAGCGCACCCTCCCCTATCTGCGCGGTGCCGAACTGGTGGGTTACAGCCTGCGTATTCCCCCGCGTCCGCAAGCCCCCGGCTGGCAGCCCCTGGCCGTAAGCGAAACGGGCCAGGCCCTGGCCTGGTATCACCCGAACGGGTTGTACCTGCCCCCCGCCGAAAGCCTGCAAAATCTGCCAGCCTTCCCGGTGCTGCTCTACAACCTGATTGCGCCCAGGGGCGAACGCCGCAGCGGCCTCCTGACCCCCGCCGAAACCCTGCTGCCTCGCCCCAGCCCCGACCAGCCCCTGCCCCCAACCTTAACGGTGCCGCTGGCCCCCTGGCTGGCCCTGCTCGCAGCGCTCATGCTGGCGGCGGAGTTTTACTTCTTCCAGTACCGTACCGCACGCGAACGACTGGAAACCCAGCCTGCGCCTGCAACTTGAGGCCAAATACCGCGTAACACCATCGTTGCTTGAACACATTTCGGTAGGCGCAGTGAGGCAGGTAACAGGGGATAGGGGTTAGGGCACAGGGGACAGGTGTACAGGGCCCCTACCTAACCTCCCACCCCCATCTTGTGCGTCGCTGAAAGTAGACCTCACGCCTAAAGTTGGTATCACCTCCCTGGTGCATCCTCTAAAATCAAGGGGATATGAACCGGGTGTTGTTGGGGGTGCGGGGCATGGAGCGCCCCGAGCAGATTGAAAAGGTTTCCGGTGCCATCAGAAAACTCGAGGGCGTACAGAGCGTCCAGCCCGCCGATACTGGGCAGCTCGAGGTCGAGTACGACCCCCAGCAGCTCACCATTATGGACCTGATCCGGGTTGTGCGCGAACAGGGCTTTCTGGCCGGAATGCTGTGAAACGGTTGCGTGTCTCAAGTCCCTGGCCTCAGGTCATTGTTCTGCTGCCTCTAAATCCAAATCCACATGAACCCCTTGCCTCCTCCCCTGGGCGGGAGAAGGTAGCGTCACCCCGACCACGCTATTTACGAGCAGTGTTGGGAACACAATTGACCTTGCCTGGGGTATCGCCGGATGAGGGGTTAAAAACGTCTCTCTACGATAACGGTCCAATCCAGTATCAGGCCATTACTCTGCTGCCTTTAGCCTTCAGCTTTTGGCGGCCTGACGGGTAATACCAAATCTGCTCAGAAGTGGCCCAAAAGCGATATACAAGTCCCTCGGACGCGCCCCCTGGCGCGGCAAGGGAGGGGCGCGTTTAGCGCCGCTCACGCGCAGAGATGGTATAAGTTCAGGCCAGCGTCAGCTTGAGGTATTCCCTGGGCAGGGGCTTGCTCCAAAGTTCGCCTACACAACCCTGCCGGGCACCGCCCAGAATCTTCCACAAAAGCATCACCTGATCCGAGTCCCACTCGACAAACGAGCGCAGGTTGCCATCGTTGCCGTCGTACTCGAGGGTCGGCTCACCCAGCAGCCGAACCAGGTGGGCCTTTACTGCCTCGTAGAGGTGTTCGACAGGCTGCTCTGCATGAACAGTAAACTCGATCAGGCGCAAGGTGCGCGAGTCGCTGGCGGATCCCTCTCCGGGGATGAATTTAGCGTACAGGTCGCAGTACAAGCCGCCCAAGCACTGCACCCGGTTCCAGACCAGGGTGTCGGCAGAGGGCCGCCGGTCCTCGAAGCCCAGTTTGGTGCGGGCCTGCCGGTGAGTGATATGCCACTCCAGCATCAGATCCAGGTGCTCCAGGTAAAGCCCCTGGCTTAGTTGTTGCCATCGTTCCTCCTGCGAATCGGCCATAACCCTAGTCTATCCGAGTGAACTCTTGAAAGCCTTTGGGAATGGGCTTTTTCCATATCTCACCCATAAAAACCTCGCTGGGCGGGTGTCCTGTTACCTTCAGGAGGAGCAAAAACTCGTTGCTCTCCCACTGCGTGAAGGGGTACAGGTCGGTTCCGTTGGAAGAGGCTGCGGGCGTTCCCAGGCGACTTTGCAGGTCGAGGCGGAGCATGTTGTAGGCCGCTCGAACGTTCACCCCGAGCTTGCGCAGATTGGGGTAAAACTGCACATAGCGCAAACGTCGCTGTGCTTCAGTGGATGCCGGGCCCTCGTCCCGCACAAACTTGCCATGCAGGGCACAAAGCGTACCGCCCAGTATTACCCGGTCTTCCCAGACCAGGGTGCGCTTGTCGGTCTTATAGCTTTCGACCCCCAAAATGAGTCGGGCCGTGGTGGTGATGCAGTTCCAGGGCAGCAGTTCTCGGCAGTCCTCGAGGAAAATCCCTTGGCCCAGTGTTTGGGCATCTTGCATACGCCGAGTGTAGGACGTAGATGTTAGAAACTCGTGCAAGAGCCATTATTTTGCCGTAATTTCCGGTCGTGCCAGGGCGGGATTGGGTTGGGGATTGTACCGCCAGAGAACCTGCTTGGGGTTGGTTCTTCGCACGCGCCACCTGCAGGCTCTTATCATTTGCGTGGACATCGTTGTTGCAACCCCTCGCCCGACGACACCAGGTTACCGTCAGAAGTGTCTCATTCGGCAAAATGAGCATCAAACCAGCCGACGCTGTCGCCACCCTCTTTCGCAAGGGAGAGGGAAAGGGGAAACCGATAAAATCCTGGCGCCACCCCAATAGCCAGATAGGCCAAAAGGCAATCCGCCCCGTCACTATGCGTCAACCGCTACAGGCCCGCCCAACATGTGAAGCTTACGGGGACTTTTGCAGAGGCCCTACGGCCTGGCGGATGCATTTTGCAGCCCGCTTGGTGTAAACTGACGGTGGTCTGAGGCAGGGCGCACCCGCCCAGGCATCGAAACCAGCCCCACAACCTACAGCGGATACGTCCGTATCTCCAAAAGCTATTTGCTCGAGCGCATCTCGAGTAAACTACAAAGGCTTTGGAAAACCAGGACTCGGGCGTTTGCGTCTGACCCCGCCGTACATCTTCTGCAACCCACAGCACTGGTTTCATGCCTACACCCACAAGCCAAGCGCAGCAAAGGAGAACCTATGGCCTACCGAGACGACTTCAAAACCCGCAAAAGCCTGTCTACCAAGATGGGCGAGGTTTATTACTACGACATCATGGAGCTGGAAAAACAAGGCATCGCGCCCGTGTCCAAGCTGCCTTTTAGCATCCGGGTGATGCTCGAGAGCCTCTTGCGCAACCACGACGAGTACAAGGTATCGCGCGAGGATGTAATCAATCTGGCCAACTGGCAGCCCGACCCCGGCGAGGTGAACGTACCCCTGATGCTGGCCCGGGTGATTCTGCAAGACTTCACCGGTGTGCCGGCGGTGGTAGACCTGGCCGCCATGCGCGACGCCATTGCCAAGCTAGGCGGCGACCCCGAGCAGATCAACCCCGGCGTGCCGGTAGACCTGGTGATAGACCACTCGGTGCAGGTGGACTACTTCGGCACCGCTTATGCCTTCGCGCAGAATGTGGAGCTCGAGTACAAACGCAACGAGGAGCGCTACCGCCTGATTAAGTGGGGCCAGCAAGCCCTCCAGAACTTCCGCGCGGTGCCGCCCGGTACCGGCATCGTGCACCAGGTGAACCTCGAGTATCTGGCCAGCGTGGTCATGACCCAAAAAGGCGAGGACGGCAAACTCTACGCCTTCCCCGACTCGCTGGTGGGCACCGACTCCCACACCACCATGATCAACGGCCTGGGTGTGCTGGGCTGGGGCGTGGGCGGCATCGAGGCCGAGGCCGTGATGCTGGGCCAGCCCTACTACATGCTGGCCCCCAAGGTGATCGGCTTCAAGCTGTCGGGCGAGCTGCCCGAAGGGGCCACCGCCACCGACCTGGTACTGCGGGTAACCGAGATGATCCGCAAGCACGGGGCGGTGGGCAAGTTTGTGGAGTTCTACGGCCCTGGGGTCTCCAAGCTGCCGCTGGCCGACCGCGCCACCATCGCCAATATGAGCCCCGAGTACGGCGCCACCATGGGCTTCTTCCCCATTGACGAAGAGACCCTGGCCTACCTGCGCCTGACGGGCCGCCCCGACGAGCTCGTAGACCTGGTGGAACAGTACGCCAAGGCCACCGGCCTCTGGCGCACTGACGAGGCCGCCCCGGTGTACAGCGAGCACCTCGAGCTCGACCTCTCCACCGTGGTGCCCGCCCTGGCCGGCCCCAAGCGCCCCCAGGACCGCGTCAACCTCTCGGACGTGAAGCAGAGCTTCCAGGAGCACCTTACCAAAGACGTCAAAGAGCGCGGCTTTGGCCTGAGCCCCGACAAGCTGAACACCAAAGTTACGGTCAAGCGAGGCCGCGACGAGTTCGAGCTCCAGCACGGCTCGGTGGTGATCGCCGCCATCACCAGTTGCACCAACACCTCTAACCCCAGCGTGATGCTGGGCGCGGGCCTGCTGGCCAAGAAAGCCGTGGAGGCGGGCCTGGACACCCAGCCCTGGGTTAAAAGCAGCCTGGCCCCCGGCTCCAAGGTGGTCACCGAGTACCTCGACGCCGCGGGCCTCACGCCCTTCCTGGAAGCCCTCCGCTTCCACACCGTGGGCTACGGCTGCACCACCTGCATCGGCAACTCGGGCCCCCTGCCTGAAGAAATCTCCAGGGCAGTTAAGGAGGGCGATCTGGTGGTGGCTGCGGTTCTCTCGGGCAACCGCAACTTCGAGGGCCGGGTTAACCCGGACGTAAAGGCCAACTACCTGGCCAGCCCCATGCTGGTAGTGGCCTACGCCCTGGCGGGCCGCATGGACATCGACTTTACTAGCGAGCCCATCGGCTACGACCCCAACGGCAAGGCCGTCTTCCTCAAGGACATCTGGCCCAGCCAGGAAGAAATCAAACAGGCCGTGCACCAGACCCTGGATGCCGAGATGTTCCGCCGCCAGTACGCCACCGTGTTCGATGGCGACGAACGCTGGAAGGCCCTTCCGGCCCCCTCGGGCCAGCTCTACCAGTTCGACCCTGCCTCCACCTACATCCAGAACCCCCCCTTCTTCGACGACCTGATGGGCACCCGCGAGATTGGCGACATTAAGGGGGCGCGGGCCCTGCTGGTGCTGGGCGACTCCATTACCACCGACCACATCTCGCCTGCCGGTAACATTGCCAAGAACTCGCCCGCCGCCCGCTACCTGATGGGCCACGGGGTAGAGCCCGCCGACTTCAACAGCTACGGCTCCCGTCGCGGCAACCACGAAGTAATGATGCGCGGCACCTTCGCCAACATCCGCATTCGCAACCTGATGCTGGACGGCAAGGAAGGCCCTTACACCAAAAAGCTGCCCAAGGCTGAGCGCGGCTCCGAGCCCGGTGCAGGCGAGGAGATGTTCGTCTACGACGCCGCCATGCAGTACAAAGCCGAGGGCACCCCGCTCTTGGTGCTAGGCGGCATCGAGTACGGCAACGGCAGCAGCCGCGACTGGGCCGCCAAGGGCACCTATCTGCTGGGCATCAAGGCCGTCATTGCCCAGAGCTTCGAGCGCATCCACCGCAGCAACCTGGTGGGCATGGGCGTGCTACCCTTGCAGTTCCAGCCCGGCCAGAGCGCCGCCAGCCTGGGCCTTACCGGCTACGAGGTGTTCGACATCCTGGGACTGGAGGACATCACCCCCGGCAAGGAGCTAACCGTAGTAGCCACCCGCGCCGACGGCAGCCAGGTAAGCTTCCAGGTCAAAGCCCGTATAGACACCCCGGTAGAGGTGGATTACTACAAGAACGGCGGCATCTTACAGACCGTGCTGAAGAATATGCTGGCGGAGAAGGCAAAGGCGTAGGGCAGGTTTGAACGGCCCCCAAGCAAGATGTGTTTGCCTGGGGGTCGTTTGTTTATGCGGAACAGCTCATCAACATTCCAGCTTGAACCTTTCGTTATCGCTCCCCTCACGGACGTGGCCACCCATCCAGGCGGCCAATGCTCTGTCCAGGAAAAAGTTTACTTGCAGTTGGGTGACTCTAAATGGTCTGATCGTCGGGGATTAGCTCGAGCTGCACCCCCGCAATCTTCCAACTGCCATCCGCCTGACGCTCCATCAGGTAGTACGCCACCGCCTTCTTGCCGTCCAGGCCGACCAGATTCACAATCTGGCGTATCTGTTTCAGCGTTCCCAAAGAGCGGCTGGCAGGCCCAAACTCCACCTTGAGGGGCCGGTAAATCTGGGCATAGCCCGACCGGACCATCTCGATAAAGCGTTCGGGGGTCTGGAAAACCTGGCGGATACCCGGAGAGGCAAAGGAGAAAGCCCGTACGGCGTCGTCTTTTTTGAAGGCCTCGATCTGCGCCAGAATGATGGCTTGAATGGCGGCACGGTCTTGCGAGGGCACGTCCTGCAAGCGCTGGGCCTGCCCTCCCAGGAGGAAAAGCACAAACAGGGCAATAACAGGCTTCATGCCTTAGTGTGCACCCTCTGGAGCGCTACGGTTTGTAGTAATTCCTACTAATACCAACTCTGCGCGTGAGTGGCGCTAAACGCGCCCCTCCCTAAGGCTTTTATCGTTTTCCCCTTTCCCTCTCCCCTTGCGGGAGAGGGTGGCGACAGCGCCGGCCAGTATGGTGCTCTTTTGGCCAAATACAACAATTCTGGTGGTAACTGCTGTCGCCGGGTGAGGGGTTGAAACGACGATGCCCAGGCAAATGATAAGAGCCTGCCCCTCCCTTGCCGCGCCAGGGGCGCGTCCGAGGGACTTGTATATCGCTTTTGGGTCACTTCTGAGCAGATTTGGTATAACGTCTCTTGCCCAGGGCGCAGGAAGTCGGCGAGGAAATCAGAAAGCTTCTAGCGCAAAAAGTCGAGCACGGCACGGGTAATCAGTTCGGTGCCCAGGGGCAGGGAGCGCTCGTCGTCAATCCAGAAGCCGGGGTGGTGGTGCGGGCGGTTCTTGCTGGGGTCGGGGTCGCCTGCGCCCAGCCAGAAGTACACCCCCGGACGGCGGTTCAAGAACTCCGACATGTCGTCGCCACCCATTACCGGCGGCACCTCGAGCACC
Organism: uncultured Meiothermus sp.; assembly: GCA_937950405.1. Lineage (GTDB taxonomy): Bacteria > Deinococcota > Deinococci > Deinococcales > Thermaceae > Meiothermus. The sequence goes on along the minus strand of CALFDH010000004.1, from coordinate 10,167 downwards.
GCTTCCTCCCCCACCACCTGCCGGGCCACCTGACGGAACCGCTCGACCATCTCGGGGTCGTTGACCACGGCGGGCGAACCCGGCAGCCAGCTCACCTCGGCGCTGCCTCCCATGGCAGCAGCAATCCCCTGGCTCAGTTCCCCAATCCGGCGGATCAGCTTCTCCCGCAGGTTGGCATCGAAAGTGCGGAGGGTGCCCTTGAGTTCGGCGGTTTCGGGGATGATGTTGTGTGCCCCCTCGCCTGCCGTAACGGTAGCGATGGTGATGACCGAGGTATTGACCGGGTCGGTCTCGCGGCTGACCAGGCTTTGCAGGGCCACAATAATCTGCGCGGCAATCAGGACGGTATCCACCCCCTCGTGCGGCATGGCCGCATGGGCGCCCTTGCCCCGGAGGCGAATGGTAAAGGCATCGGCGGCGGCCATCGAGGGGCCGGGCCGCACCCCCACTTTTCCGGTGGGCATCAGGCTATAGAGGTGCAGCCCCACCACCCTGTCCACCCCTTCCAGCACCCCAGCCTCCACCATCGGGCGGGCCCCCGAGACAATCTCTTCGGCAGGCTGGAAGGCAAAGCGCACCTCGCCCTCGAGCTGTTCCCGGAAGCGGACCAACACTGCGGCCACATGGGCGGCAATGGCCGCGTGGCCGTCGTGGCCGCAGGCGTGCATGACGCCGGGGGTCTGGGAGCTGTAGGGCACACCCGAGTTTTCGTGGATGGGCAGGGCGTCGATGTCGGCCCGCACCAGCACGGTTTTGCCCGGTTTGGCCCCCTTCAGGCGAGCCACCACCCCGGTCTGGGCCACCCCTCGAGTAACCTCGAGGCCCAGCCCTTCCAAAAACTCGGCCAGCTTGGCGCTGGTGCGTACCTCCTGGAACCCCAGTTCCGGGTGCCGGTGAAAGTCGCGGCGCATCTCGATCAGGCCGGGGGTCAACTCGGCAATAGTTTCCTGAATGTTCATAGGCCCTAGTCAAACACCCCAACCTACAAACGTCAATCATGCGCCTCGAGGCACCGCCCCCAGCTTTCGTGCCCCGTTGAAACAAGAACCGAACCGCTTGCGGCCTACGGGCGGTCCAGTAGAGAGCCGTTCGCGACAAGTAGCCCTCTATTGGCAGTGCCCAAAAAAGCGCCCACAAGGCCAATGCGCAGGCCGAGCAGCAATCCAGGATGAAATTTTCCTCTATCACCTTGAACTCGGTACACGATTTGCTAGACTTGGGGCAAGTTGCAAGACTCCAACCGAAGGAGCTATCCATGACCAGACCCTGGCTCAACCACTATGACAAAGGCGTCCCGGCGGATATTCAGTTCCCCGAGGTGCCGCTGTGGAAACTGCTGGCCGACACCGCCCAAAAATACCCGGACCATGTGGCCCTCGAGTTCATGGGGAGAGTGATGGGTTACCGCACCCTCTGGGAGTCGGTGCTCAAGTTTGCGGGGGCCCTCCAGGCCCAGGGGGTGCAGCCGGGCGACCGTGTGGCCATCATGCTGCCCAACTGCCCGCAGTTTGTGATCGCCTTTTACGGCACGCTGGCTGCCGGCGGGGTATGTGTGAACGTGAACCCCCTTTACACCCCCCGCGAACTCCGGCACCAGCTTTCCGACGCCGGGGCCGAGACCCTGGTCATTCTGGACCTGCTCTGGCCCCGCTATGCCGAAATCGAGCAGGAGGTACCGGTCAAGCGGGTCTTCACCACCGGCATTCAAGACTATCTGCCCTTCCCCAAAAACCTGCTCTTCCCCCTCAAAGCCCGTCGGGAAAAGCGCTGGGTCAACCTGCCCCAGCACCCCAAGCGCCACGACTTCAAAAAATCGCTCGAAGCAGCCAGCCCCATTGCCCAGCCCTACCCCGCTCAGCCCGATGACCTTGCCCTTCTGCAATACACCGGCGGCACCACCGGGGTTTCCAAGGGGGCCATGCTCTCGCACCGCAACCTGGTCGCCAACACCTACCAGAGCCTGGCCTGGGGCGGCGAAGAGGTCAAAAGCATGGAAGGCAAAGGCGTCATGCTGGGCGCGATTCCGTTTTTCCACGTCTACGGCATGACCGTGGCCATGAACTATGCGATTGCAGCCGGTTACAAAATTGTGCTGCTGCCCCGCCCCGAGGTCAAACCCAGCATCGATGCCATCGAAAAGCATGGTGTGACCCACTTCCCTGGGGTGCCCACCCTCTACATCGGCTTTAACAATTTCCCCGGCATCGAAAAGCGAAAGGTGGGCAGTGTGAAGGTCTGTATCTCCGGTGCAGCAGCCTTGCCGGTATAGGTCACCAAACGGTTCGAGGAACTGACCGGGGGCAAGCTCGTCGAAGGCTATGGCCTGACCGAAGCTGCCCCCAGCACCCACTGCAACCCCCTCACCGGCGAGCGCAAGATTGGCAGCATTGGGCTGCCCATGCCCGGTATTGATGCCAAGGTGCTGGACGAAAACCTGCGCGAGGTGCCGGTAGGCGAGGTGGGGGAGCTGGCCGTTCGCGGCCCCAACGTGATGATGGGCTACTGGCAGCGCCCCGAGGAAACCAACAAAACCATCAAGATTGACTGGCTCCTCACCGGCGATATGGCCCGAATGGACAAGGACGGCTATTTTTACATTGTGGATCGTAAAAAGGACATGATCATTGCGGGCGGTTACAACATCTACCCCCGCGAGGTGGAGGAAGTGCTTTTTGCCCACCCTGGCGTGGCCGAGGCGGCGGTGGTGGGCCTGCCCGACGAGTACCGGGGCGAGACGGTAGCGGCCTTTGTGGTGCCCAAACCTGGCGTAACCCTGACCAAAGAGGAGCTGGACAGGCACTGCCGCGAAAACCTGGCCGCCTACAAGGTGCCGCGCATCTACGAGTTCCGCACCGAACTGCCCAAAAGCGCGGTGGGCAAGGTGCTCAGGCGGGAGTTGCGGGAGGCGGTGCTGAAGGAGCGGCAAAAGGTGGGGAGCTAGGCTACCCTCGAGCGCCCTACGGCTTCGGCAAAAGCAGCGGCGGCTCTGTCTATTTCTTCTTCAGTGGTGAAGCGCCCCAGGCTGAACCGCACCGAAGCCCTGGCCTCCTCCTTGCTCCGCCCGATGGCCAGGAGTACGTGCGAGGGCTCGAGGCTCCCGCTCGCGCAGGCCGAGCCCGATGAAGCCGCCACGCCCAGCAGGTCCAGGTTCAGCAAGAGCCCTTCACCATCTGCCCCTCTGGCCGTCACGTTGACGTGCTTGGGGCTGCGCAACGTGGGGTGGCCGTTGAGCTCGACCTCTGGGATGGCCAGTAGCTGCGATTCCAGGCGCTTCCGAAGGCGCAATAGCTTCTGCGTTTCCTGGCTCAAAAGGGCCACCGCTTTCTCGGCAGCCAGCCCCATCCCGTACACCGCCGGCAGGTTCTCGGTACCCCCCCGGTAGCCCTGCTCCTGTTTGCCGGGCATCAGGGGGAAGAGTTCAAGGCCCTTCCGCAGGTAGAGCGCGCCCGCCCCTTTGGGGCCGTAGAACTTGTGGGCGGCAATGGAAATGAGGTCGGCCCCCAGGTCTTCCACCCGGCTGGGCACCGTGCCAAAAGCCTGCACGGCGTCGGTATGAAACAGCACGCCCCTGGCCTGGCAAAGCTCGGCTATCGCCCTGACCGGATACACGGTGCCGATTTCGTTGTTGACGGTCATGAGCGAAACCAGCAGGGTATCGGGGCGCAGCGCTTCGGCCACCTGCTCGGGGTGAATCAGGCCGGTGGGGTCGGGCTTTAGCAGGGTGACCTCGAAGCCCAGGCGCTCGAGGTTCTTCAAAGCGCTGAGGACAGCAGAGTGCTCGAGTTCCGTACTCACCAGGTGACCCCGGCCTCGAGCCAGCGCCACCCCATAAATTGCCAGCGCATCGGACTCGGTACCGCCACTGGTCAGAACCAGCTCACGGGGCTTACACCCCAGCGCCCCGGCCACGCGCTCCCGGCCCTCCTCCAGCAGTTGCCGCGCCCGGCGGCCTTCCCCATGCACCGAGCTGGGGTTGCCGTAAACCGCCAGCACCACCTGCACGGCAGCTTTCACCTCGGGGTCGAGCGGGGTGGTAGCAGCGTAGTCGAGGTAGATCATGGGGTAAGCAGCGAATGATAAAGAGCGAGTGCCCTCTGGAAAATCGCCCTTCAAAGGTACAGGTTCGTCACTTGAGGAAATCCCTGCCAACGATAAGGAACTATAGGCTATAGACCATAGACACCCCGGTATGGACTACCGGCTATAGGCCACAGGGGGCGCGGGCTCGAGCTGCACCAGCTTGCGGGCCTCTATCTGCTTGCGTTCCTCAATCAAATCTTTCAGGGTGGTCTGTTGCAACACCCCCCGCATGGCATCGTCCACCTTTTTCCACAAAATTTCGGTGGAGCAGTTGCCGGTCTGCCAGCAGGACTGGGGGTCGTCGAGGCAGGTCACGGGTGCCAGGCTACCTTCCAGCGCCTCCACCACTTCCAGAGCGGTGATGCGCTCCACCGGACGGCCCAGCTTGTAGCCCCCCTTGGCCCCTCGCACGCTACGGATGAAGCCGGAGCGCCGCAGTTGGGCTGCAATTTGCTCCAGATAGTGCTGGCTAATCCCCTGCACATCCGCTACGTCCTTAAGGGGAACCGCCTCTGGCTGACGCAGGCCGATCTCTACCAGGGCCCTTAACCCGTACTGTGCTTTGGTTGAGACCCACATAATCCAGAGTATAAACCCCTAAATCCCGTAAGAAAAAGTAGAATTTACACCTTTGAGCTTGACCGCAAGTTTGTCGGTCATCGGCGCAGGGTCAGCGCCAACGCAAACAACAAGGCCTGCACCAGCACAATCGCACTCCCGGCTGGGACATCGAACAAATAAGCAGCCGCCAGCCCTGGAATGACCGAAAAGACCCCAATCGCAACCGATATGACCGTCATGGCCGAAAAAGTCCGGCTGAGCAGGCGGGCAGTAGCGGCGGGAATTACGATGAATGCTGCAATCAGGACAATACCCACCACCTTGACCGAGACCACCACCACCAGGGCAATGAGCCCCGCGAGCAGGTAGTCGTAGAGCAGCACCGGCTGTCGGTCAGCCAGGGCCAGTTCGCGGTCGAAGGTGGCATAGGCCCAGTGGCTCCAGACCGGGGCCAGGAGGGCAACCCCCAGGGCAATCAAGCCCATCACCCATAAATCGGTCTGGGTCACGGTCAGGATGGAGCCAAACAGGTAGGCCACCGCATCGGGCGCGAAGCCCTGGCGCAGCGACATGAACAGCACCCCCAGCGCAACCGAGACCGCAAAGAAGATGCCGATGGCGGTATCGTCGCCCAGGTTGCTGCGTTCGCGTACCCAGGTGATGGCCAGCGAAACCCCCACCGCAAAGGGAATGGCCACCCAGAGCGGCTCCTCGTGCAGAAGCAGCCCCAGGGCTACCCCCGCAAAGGCCGCATGGGCCAGCCCATCCCCCAGGAACGAGAGGCGGCGCTGTACCACCATCACGCCCAGGTAGCTGGCCAGCCCCCCTACCAGCAGGCCGGCCAGCAGCGCCCGCTGCAAGAACGGAAGCTGCAGCGCCTCCATCATGAGCGACCCCCTAGTACCAGGTTGTGTCCGTGGCCCACGTGCCCGAAAGCCTGGCTCAGGCACTCGTGGCAGAGCACCTGCTCGGGGGGGCCATAGCCCACCACCCGCCGGTTCAGCACCAGCACCGCCGAGGCGTGGTGCTGGGCGGCTTCCCAGTCGTGGGTAATCATGAGCACGGTGGCCCCGCGCTCGGCCTGGTAGGCCTCGAGGTGCCGGTACAGGTCGGCCTCTCCCACCACGTCCACGCCCGTAGCGGGCTCGTCCAGCAAGAGCAGCCGGGGCTCACGGATCAGGCTACGGGCCAAATAGACCCGCTGAAGCTCTCCGCCCGAGAGACGGCCCAGCCGACGGCTGGCCAGGGCCAGCGCCCCCACCTTATCCAGCATGGCCTCGGCTTTTTTGCGTTCCTGGGCGGTGATGATAAAGGGCCAGCGGCGCCGCAAACCCGACACCACCACTTCCAGGGCCAGGGCAGGAAAACTGCGGTCAAAGCCCTTGACCTGGGGCACATACCCGACCCAGCCGGGGGGCACCTTCCGGGGCGGTAGACCCATCACCCGCACCGTGCCCGAAACCTGGGTTGGCCCATCCCGTAACGAACCCCGCTCGAGGCCCAGCAAAGCCTTTAGCAGGGTGCTCTTGCCGGCCCCGTTGGGCCCCACGATGGCCACGAAAGCCCCCTGGGGCAGGCTCAGGTTTACCTCCTGCAGCGCCTGGAACTCCCCAAAACGCACCGAATACTGCTGCATCTCCACCGCTGCTGCGGTCATACTTTCTGATAATACGCTATCAATAGCTGGTTGGACAGGGGCGCTCGTCGAGGAAGTTCGGCAGAAATGTCCCCGGCTGCGGGTCACATACTCAAAGGCTTTCGGCTTCGAGCTAAACCATTTCTGGCTCGAGCACCCAGACAAGTGCTAAGGGGCTACTCGAGCGGCACCTCAATCACGTTGCCGAGGCTCGAGAGCGGCTTGTCGAACTGCCGCCGGTCGCCCACCACCACAATCACAAACTGCTCCGGGCGCACGTACTGCTGCATGACCCGCTGCAAATCGGCGGGGGTGGCGGCCTGAATCTGGCGCACGTACTGTTCGTAGTAGTCGGCAGGCAGGCCCAGCATCTGGGTGCGGGCGATACGCTCGGCCACCGCCTGACGCGAGGTGAAGCGGAAGACCTCGGCGTTCAGGATGTTGTTGCGGAAGAGCTCGAGCTCCTCCTGCGAAACCGGGCGCTCGCGCAGGTCGCGGAACTGTGCGAGCATCAGCTCGATCACCTCGGCGGTTTTTTCGACCCTGGAGATAGAAGCCCCATAGAAAAAGCCCGGCCAGCCAAACCCCTGCGACTGGGCCCCACCTGTAGCATAGGCCAGCCCGCGCTTGGTTCGCACTTCCAAGAACAAACGGCTGTTGAAACCATCCCCTAAAACGCGGCTCGCCAGGTCCAGCTCGCTATAACCGGGCGCATAGGCGGTCACGGTGGGGTTGCCCATGTAGATGACGCTCTGGTTGGTTTCCTTCTGCACAAAGTAGATGCCCGGCTTGGGGCTGGGTGGGGCAAAGGTGGGCAGGGCCACCTCGCCACGGGGCCAGCCGCCCAACACGCGCTCGAGGCGAGCGACCATCTCCTGGGTACTGAAGTCGCCGGTAATGGCCAGTACCGCTACGTTGGGCTTGAAAAAGCGCTGGTGGAAGGCTTGCAGGTCGGCCTGGGTGATGGACTGAATCGAGGCCGCGCTGCTGACGTTACCGGCAGGGTGGCCTTCGTTGATGCGCCGCACAAACTCACGCACGGCAATCTGGGTGGGCTGGTCGTTGCGGCGGCGGATGGCCTCCAGGGCCCGGCCTTTTTCCAGCGTGAGACGCTCCTGGGCGAAGCGGGGCCGGATCAGCACATCGGCCCAAATTTCCAGCACCGCATCCAGGTTTTCGGTCAGGGTATTGAAGGCCACCGAGGTAAAAAGGTTGTCGGTGTTGACGCTCACCGAGGCGGCCAGGGTCTCGAGGGTTTCGTCAATCTGGTCGGCGCTGCGGTTGCCCGCGCCGCCGGTTCGCATCACACTGGCGAAGATGCCGCTCATACCCACCTTGTCGGCGGGCTCGTAAATAGCCCCCGCCCGCAGGTAAACGCGCCCGGTCACGAAGGGCAGGCTGCGGTCTTCGATGAGCAGCACCGTCAGGCCGTTGGAAAGCTGTACCCGGGTGGGCTGAATGGCGGCGGGCTGCAAGCGCTGGAACTGGAGCTTAAAGGGGTCGGGCCAGTCGGCGGGTACGCCCTGGCCCAGAGCCAGCGAGGCCAGCAGGGCCACAAAGAACGTCCACAGGGCTCTCATCGGCTTCCTCCTCGGGTGACCAGGGTGGCTACAGTGCGGTTCTGGGGCGTGAAGTATTTGCGGGCAGCTTGCTGAATTTCCTCGGCGGTGATGGCGTTGTAGATGGCCTCTTCTTCAAAAATGCGCTGGTAGCCGCCAAAAAAGAGCTCGTAAAAGGCCAGCGTCTGGGCCAGGCCGGGCCCGCCCTGGAGCACCCGCAGGTAAGCGGCGCGGGTCTGGTTGCGCACCTTTTGCAGTTCCTGCGGACTTACGGGCTCGTTTTTGAGGCGCTCCAGCTCCTCGTAGATGAGGCGCTCCAAATCAGCGGTGGTGCGGGGTGCGCGGGGCTGGGCCGAGATGGTGAACATGTTGGGATAGCGAAAGCCCGGCGAGGCCGAGCTCGAGCTCACATTTAGCGCAGCCTGTTCCTGTATCACCAGACGGCGGAACAGGCGGCTGGTGCGCCCCTCGGTCAGGATGGAGTCAATCATGTCCATCACGTAGGCCTCTCGGTTGGGGTAGGTGGGCTTGTGGAAGCCGATGAGCAGGCTGGGCTGGGCGTTGTACTCGAGCGTCGCCCGCCGCTCGGCGGTCTGGGGCGGCTCGGCGGGGATGTTCAGGCTGGGGCGTGCAGGGCCCCTGGGTATCGCGCCCATGTAGCGGCGCACCAGCTGGATGTCGCGCTCAGGCTCCACATCCCCCACCATGACCAGCACCGCCCGGTTGGGGTGGTAGTGGGTCTTCCAGAACTCCATGGCCCTATCTACCCGGTAGCCCTGAATCTCTTCGCGGCTCCCAATCAGGGGGCGCCCATAGGGGTGTACCTGGAAGGCCGTCCGCAAAAAAACCTCGCTCAGTGCCCCGTTGGGGTCGTTCTCGCTGCGCTGGCGGCGCTCCTCGAGCACCACATCGGCCTCCTCGTAAAAGCTACGGAAAACCGCATTAAGCATCACATCGGCATACACCCGCAGGTACAGCTCGAGCCGGTTGGAGGGCAGCGAAACCCGGTAGTCGGTGCGGTCGTAGCCGGTAGAGGCATTCAGCCCCTGTTCGCCGTTGTTGGTAAAGAGCTGGTCAATGGCGTTGGGCAGGGCCAGTTTTTTGGCCTCTTCGCGGGCCTGGTTGAAAGCAGCGGTGAGGCGCTGCACCTCTTCTTGCGAAGCGCGGTTGGCAAGGGCCCGGTCGAGGTCGGCCCGGGCTTTGTCAATGGCCTCGAGGGCGGCTTTCTCCTTGGCCCAGTCCAGGCTACCGATGCTGGGGGTGCCCTTGAAGGCCATGTGCTCCACCATGTGGGCAATACCCCCCAGCCCTGGCGCTTCGTCCACCCCGCCCACATCAAACATCAAGTTGAAGTGAATGACCGGGGCCGTTTTGTCCGGCACCATCAGCACCCGTAAACCGTTGTCCAGTGTGTACTTTCGTATTTGCTCGCGGAGCTGCTGGGCCAGCGCCCCCGGCAACAGGAGTAACAGAACCAACCACAAAACCTTCAGTCTCACCGAGTCCTCCCTTCTGCTACTTTTGGCATGGTTCCATTACGCCCCAAATAGTCAGGTCAGACTGAAGGAAGGTCTACAGTCTGAATCTCGGAGACAGGAAGTACAGCGTCGTAGATATACCCATACACTTCGGTAAGTTCCACGAGCTATGGCCCTAAAACCCCCTTGATACCACGTAGGGAGGGTATTGGGCAAGGCCCTGAACGGTGCTGTGTGAAGGCGCTGCTCTGCAACCCCACCTGACCTCTGCGACGTAGGGGAGGAACAAAAAGGCATCTCCTACGGCTTCTGCCAGAGAACACAGCATGGGCCGTGGCATAGCCGTGCAACTCAACTGAAATGGATACATCTGTAAAGGCATTTGTACGACTGTGCAAAGTTATACCGAATCTGCTTAGAAGTGACCCAAAAACGATATACATGTCCCTCGGACGCGCCCCCTGGCGCGGCAAGGGAGGGGCGCGTTTAGCGCCGCTCACGCGCAGAGTTGGTATTAGAGCACAGTGTCGCTCAGATGCCTGCTCAAGCAGTTCGGCTGTGACTCGTATCACTATGGCGTCGAGAAGATAGCCATACAGCCTGAAGGGAAAGTCGGCGAGAAGGCGCACCAAACGTCTCTCAAGCGAACCATTGTCATAGCGAGGAGGCCAAAGGCCGGCGAAACAATCCAGAAGAAGTTTGCCAAACTACCGGCTGGTAGGGCGATCTGGATTGCTCCGCATCCTGCGACTTCCAAGATTTCTGTGGAAGTGTATGGACATCTTCACGACAGTGTACTGATATGAGCTCCGTATGACCCCATCCGCTATTAGGGGTAAGGGTTCATACAACT
>CALFDH010000003.1 GCA_937950405.1 uncultured Meiothermus sp. | reverse complement strand
GCCCTCAGCCTCGATTTGCTCAGCATCAATGAAGCCCAGAAAGCCTGCATTGGGCTTGCGGTAGTGGTCTCCCAGAATCAGGTTTTCGCGGGTGGTAAAGTCCAGCACCAGCCCCCTGGCGTTGCGGTCTTCGGGAATGTGGGAAACCCCCCACTCACGCACCACCCGGGCGTTTGGCCGCAGGGTCTGCCCTTCGTACTCAATCGTGCCCTCATAGGGCCGCAAGCCCGTGATGGCCTCCACCAACTCGGTCTGGCCATTGCCCTCCACGCCTGCAATGCCTACAATCTCGCCCGCCCGTACCTCGAACGAGACCCCATTCAGGCGGTGCTTTTTGTCTTTGCCGGGGATGGTCAGGTTGGAAATTTTCAGTACCACCTCGCGGGGCTGGGCTTCGGTTTTATCCACCGACAAAATCACCTCGCGCCCCACCATCATGCGGGCCAGCTGGGCTACGTTGGTTTCGGGCGTGTTGACGGTACCCACTACCTTGCCATCCCGAATGACGGTCACGCGGTTGGATAGCTTAATCACCTCGGCCAGCTTGTGGCTGATAAAGATGACGGCGTTGCCCTGGTCCACGAAGCGGCGCAAGAAGTCAAAAAGCTCGTCGGCCTCCTGAGGTGTCAGCACTGCCGTGGGTTCGTCCAGAATCAGGATTTTGGCCTTGCGGTACAGGGCCTTGAGGATTTCAACCCGTTGTTGCAAGCCCACCGGCAGTTCCTCCACGGGGGTATCGAGGGGCAGGTCGAACTCGAGGTCCTTCATCAGCGCCTCGACCTCGGCCCGGGCCTGCGCCAGATTGAGCTGCGTCCCTTGCGTGGGTTCCGAGCCCAGAATCACGTTCTCCAGCACCGTAAACGGGTCTACCAGCATGAAGTGCTGATGCACCATGCCAATTCCCTGGGCAATGGCGTCGCCCGGTTCGCTAATCTGCACTTTTTGCCCGTTGGCCCAGATCTCACCCTGGTCGGGCTTAACCAGGCCGTAGACAATTTTCATCAGGGTGGATTTTCCCGCCCCGTTTTCCCCCACCACCGCCAGTACCTCGCCCCAGCGCACATCCAGGGAGATATGGTCGTTTGCCAGCACCAGGGGATAGCGTTTGGTAATGTCTTTGAGCTCGAGGGCCACCGCGCCCTTTTCGTGCGAGCCGGGGGGGGAAGCGAGATTGTTCATGTGCCTAATCATACAGGCAAGGCTTACCTGGACGCCCAGTCGGAAGCCAAAAAGCCAAAAACTGGATAAAAAAACGCTCAGGGAGAACCCCTGAGCGTTGCACTACAAAGACAGACTAGCGTTTGTCAGGCACCTTAAGGGCACCGGAGATGATCTGACTGCGCAACACGGCCAGGCGATTAATGACCGCTTGCGGAATCAGGGCCCGGTTGTAGTCATCCAGCGCATAACCCACGCCGTTGTTGTTCAGACCAAACTCGCGCACGCCACCCTTGAAGGTATTGTCCTTGACAGACTTAATCACATCATAGGTGGCCACATCCACCCGCTTGAGCATAGAGGTGAGCACGTGGTTGAGGGTGCGGGGGTTGTTGTCGGTATCACCCAAGTAGTTCTGGTTGGCGTCTACACCCACCATGAACAGCGGACGGGTGGTGGCGGCAGGGCAGGACTGGTTGTAGGCGGCGTAGCGCGGAACGTTTGAGCCGTTGTTGGAGATGAAACGCACACCCGAGGGCAGATCAGACTGCTTCAAGCAGCGCTGCTGCTTTACAAAGTCCAACACACCCAGGCCCGAAGCTCCGGCTGCGGCGTAGATGATATCGGCGCCCTGCTTGGACTGGGCGGTAGCGATTTCCTTGGCCTTGCCGGGGTCGTTCCAGGCGGCGGGGGTAGTGCCTACATAGTTGATGAGCACGCGGGGGTTGGCAATGTTGCGCTCGCGCATACCCGCGATGGCCCCGGCACGGTAGCCCTGCTCGAACTTATGAATGAGCGGAATGTCCATGCCACCCACAAAACCCACCACGCCCGTGTTGGTGGTACGGCCTGCAATGTAGCCTACCAGGTAGCTGCCTTCGTGCTCGCGGAAGACCAGACCAACGGCGTTGTCGCACTTGCCTTCGCAGGGCACCGAATCAATCACCGCGAACTTGATGTCCTTGAACTCCTGGGCGTTGCGGGTAATGGAGGGCTCGTTGGCGAAGCCCACACCGATGATCAGGTCAAAGCCTTCCTCCGCAAAACGGCGGATGCCCTGACCTACCTGACCAGGGTCACCGGGCTCGAAGTCGAAAACCTTGACCCCCAGTTCCTTCGCAGCGCGTTGCGCGCCTTCAAAAGTAGACTGGTTGAAACTGCGGTCGTTTTTACCACCTGCGTCGAAAGCCATTCCTACACGCACGTCTTGAGCCAGTCCCAGCCCCAATGCGGTAGCCAAGGCAACACCGAGCACTACGAGTTTCTTCATGCGATTCGCCTCCATTTACTTGTGAACCACACAAGTTTTCAACTGGCTGTTAGCCTCCGGCATTATAGAGCAGAAATCATGAGGCGTGAAAGGGGCTTGACAAAAGAATGAAGCGTAACATAGGCGTTTTTGGGCTTTGGCGAGACAGATGTGAAATCACTGTAATCTACTTGAGCTAAAATGATAGCATCGCATTATGTCTACGCCCAAGCAACGTATTTCGGAACTACGGGAGCAAATTCGTTACCACAACTACCGCTACCACGTACTTGATGACCCCGAGATTTCCGATGCGGAATACGATCGCTTGATGCGTGAACTGAAGGAGTTGGAGGAAGCACACCCCGAACTGGTCACCCCAGACTCACCTACCCAGACTGTGGGTAGCCAGCTCTACGAGACCACCTTTGAAGCGGTGCCACACCCCACCCGGATGTACTCGCTGGGTAATGCCTTTGGTCCTGAAGACATCGAGAATTTTGAGGCCAGCATCAACCGCGCCCTGGGTAGGGAAGAGCCACGGGAATATGTGCTGGAGTACAAGATTGACGGCCTTTCGGTCAATCTGATCTACCGCGAGGGGGTGCTGCGTCGGGGCCTGACCCGGGGCGATGGGATGGTGGGGGAGGACATTACCCCCAACCTGCTGACCATTACTGATATACCGCGCCAGTTACCACAGCCCATGAGCCTCGAGGTTCGGGGCGAAATCTACCTGCCCATTCAAGCTTTCCTGGAATTGAATGCGAAGCTGGAAGAGGAAGGTGCGGCCCCCTTCAAAAACCCCCGCAACGCTGCGGCGGGCAGCCTGCGCCAGAAAGACCCTCGGGTCAGCGCCAGCCGAGGCTTGCGGGGTCTGTTTTATGGGGTGGGAAGGCCCGAGACCTTTGGGGTCGCAACGCAGCGGGATTTACTGGAGAAGCTGGGGCGACTCGGGTTTTCGGTGGAACCCCACTACCGGGTGGTGCGGGGAGTGGAGGGGGTCGAGGAGGGCTACCGGGCCATGCTGGCCCAGCGCCGCAAGCTGCCTTTTGAAGCCGACGGGGTGACGGTCAAACTTAATGACCTGGCCCTCTGGTCGGAACTCGGCTACACCGCCAAAACCCCCCGCTTTGCCATTGCTTACAAGTTCCCTGCCGAGGAGAAGCCCACGCGGGTGGTGAATGTGGTTTTTCAGGTGGGGCGCACCGGACGGGTCACGCCAGTTGCGGAACTCGAGCCCATCTCGCTGGATGGCTCTACCGTTAGCCGGGTCACGCTGCACAATGAAAGCTACGTACAGGAGCTGGGCCTGCGGATTGGCGACACGGTGCTTGTGCACAAGTCCGGCGGGGTGATTCCCGAGGTGCTGCGGGTCATCACCGAAGCGCCCAGGGGCCATAAACCCGTGGAATGGCCCCGCCACTGTCCGGAATGCCAGAGCGAGCTGGTACTGTCTGGCAAGATTCACCTCTGCCCCAATCCCTTATGCCCGGCCAAGGCTTTTGAGTCCATTCGGCACTTCGCTAGCCGCCGGGCTATGGACATCGAGGGGCTGGGGGAGAAGCTGATTGAGCAGCTGCTGGGGGCTGGTCTGGTCAGGGATGCTGCCGACCTGTACCAACTCAAGCTAGAGGAGGTAGCCGCCCTCGAGCGCAAGGCGGAGAAAAGCGCCCAGAACCTGATCGAGCAGATTGAAAGCAGTAAAAGCCGGGGCCTCGAGCGGCTATTATTCGCCCTGGGCATCCCGCAGGTGGGCGAGGCTACCGCCAGGGCCCTGGCCAGGCGCTTTGGCCATCTGGATAACGTTCTCTCAGCCACGGTGGAGGAGCTCGACGCCGTGCCGGACATTGCCGAGGTCACCGCCCAGGCTATCCACAATGCCCTTGCCAAACCCGAGATGCGTCGTTTTATCGAGCGCCTGCGGGCCGCCGGGGTTAGTTTTGAGGCCAGAGAGAGGCAAAAAAGCAACGCCCTGGAGGGGCTGACCTTTGTACTCACTGGGGAACTATCCCGCCCCCGGGATGAGGTGGCGCGTGAACTCGAGGCCCTTGGCGCCAAAGTGTCTGGCTCGGTCAGCAAGAAAACCAGCTATGTGGTGGCGGGGCCGGGTGCGGGCTCAAAACTTGCCAAAGCCCAAGAGTTGGGGATTCCCATACTGGATGAGAGTGGTCTGGCCACGTTGCTTCAGGAGAAAACCCTAGTGGGTTAGCACCCGAGCCGTTTCATCCAGCCACGATTTCCCTCACCTGCACAGGTCGTTACGGCAAATATCCAGCACAGCCCAGTCGCGGCCTGGTTGATCACGTACTACCAACTTCACAAACACACTTCCGCCTTCGCTCCAGTAACGGTCTCCGTTGCTGCTATCAAACTCGGCCCTGGAGGCTGCGCGGGGCAGTTTGTTACGGTTGTCTATCCAGTAGTCGCGGTAGATGAAGGGTTCCCCACTGTAAGGCATAGCCACGATAACGAACTCTCCCGGCAGGCTATTGTCAAACCGCAGCTTGAGCTTGGCGGGCATGCTGCCGGAAACGCCCAGGTTATAACTGCGCCCCTTGAAAACGGTAGCCCCGAATTGGATGTTGTCGCCGCCTTTGGGTGTGCCCCACATCCGGAAAACGCGATTGCTACCGTCGTTGCGGGTGAGCGTGACCGGGGCGATGCCGCCCCCACTTTCGTTGTAGATGTAAAGCCGCCCGTAGCTGTAGTTGCAGATGCCTGCGTTCCACTCAGAGCGAATTTCACAGTTAGTGTCCAGCAGGAAGGGCGTATTCAGCACAACGGCATGGCCACGTTTCCCACTCACCGAGCCGTCGGCGTCTACAAACACGCTACCCCGGTAGCCGTCGGAGGTATCATCGTTGGCGATCTCCTCCGGGGTGGGCTCAGGGCGGGGTGGCAGGTAAACAGGTTTTGCATTGGTAAAGCGGGCCCCTTCGGCAAAGTTGCGGCTGTCAATGGAAAAATCGGTAAAGCGCAGGTAGCTCATGGCCCCGGCCTCGCGGGTTGCGGTCTGGCTGCCCTGGGCATTCTGGATTGGCAGGGGTTGGAAGTTCACAAACTGAACATTGCGGAAGCCGATCATGCCATCGTAAAACTCGAAGCCACGGATGGGAAAGTTATCCTGGATAGGGCCTCCGTTGCTTATGGCCCAGGGCCGCGGCAGGCTGCGGCCATCCGCTCCGCGGAACTGCCAGCTTTCGGGGAAGCCTTTATTGTCGCTGTCACCTACTATCAGCGAGTCCTCCAGGGTGGTCTCCCAGGAGGCGAAGGTAACGCCGATGGCGTTGTCGGAAAGCCTGGCCCCGGTGACTTTGTGATTGGTGCCTCGCAGCCAGATGGCATTACCGCGGTTTTTGTAGCCGGTGAAGTTCTTGAATTCCGCTACCACCGGCGGGTTTTTGGTGTTGTCGTACTGGTTCTGTGCATCCGCGGGGTTGGTGCGGGGGTTGTAGATGGTGGTCTCGGATTGCAAGGTGTCTTTGTTAGGGCCGCGGTCTACCATCAGGCCGTCCCAGTTGGAGTGGGCCACATTCCCCGAGAACTCGCCCAGCGGGGTACGTCGGGGCCAGATGGTGGTGGTGGCCGAGGGTCCGGTGGGGTTTTCAGGCAGGGCATACCAAAAGCCGGTGTGTTCGGAGCCAGCCGCCACATTGTTGCGAACGATGTTGTTGGGGTGTGTTATCCAGAAGGTAGCCGGAGTGCGGTCGGTGGGAATGACCCCTTTTTGCCCCTTGGAGGCATCGGGCTTGCGGGTCCATATACCCAGATTGCCCTCAATAAGGTTTCTGCTTTCGGCGCCGTCTTCCAGGAAGTAGCAGTGACCGATAGCGTTGTACGCAACGTTGCCCACAACCTCTACCTGGCTGGTCCCGTGCATGGTAACGCAGCGGTTGAAGCTTTCGTGAATGGAGCTGTTTTTGATGTACTGGCCCGGCGATTGGCCCATCAGGTGCCAGTGAAAGGGGTAGCGTGCGAGCTGGTCGAGCTGGCCCATGCGGTATAGCTCGACCCCCGAAACCCGCATAAAGCTCCCCATCATGCCCATGATGTGCCCGCCGAATCCGGTGGTAGCGGAGGACTCGTCTCCTTGAATGCGCACGTTTCTGGATAGCAAACCCACTTCTGCCCGCTGATCGACATTGAAGGTGACGCTGCCAAAGTGGGGGTACTTCAGCGCAGAGTCGAGGGTGAGGGTATTGCCGGCGATGGCCGTAATGGTCTTGACCTCGGCCTGCCGGGGGTCAAAGTCGGTTGAGGCGATCACGATCTGATCCCCTACCCGCCAACCGCTGGCATCCAGGACTGTGATCTGGGTTGCCCCTTTAGCGGCTGTTTGGGCCAGTCTGGTCCAGCCCTTGCGGGGTTCACCGTGAACCTCGAGGATGCCCCCCATCACCCCGAGCACCTTGGTGCCCATACCCATCTGATCCTCGGCCGGGTTGTTGCCGGTGAGGGTAATCACCGCACGGCGTCGAAACGGTTGGTTGGGCGTCCCGACCTCCAACTTACCGTGCACCATGATCCAGTCGGCTTTGAGATCGAGGTCTTTATCGCCAAAGCGAAGGATCCCGTAAACCGACAGCCCCTTCAAGGGTGGTGGGCTCATGTCCAGGGTTACGGCCAGATCGGGCGGGATACTGACCACTTCTCTTTCAGCAGGCACTCTCTTGCTCGGCCAGATGTTGGGGTCTGACCAGAGCCCTGAGCGGGTAGGGGTAGGGCCACCCGGGGGCTTGATGCTTTCACTGTTGCCGTTGCACGCGGCCAGCGCGCTAATTAGTAAAAGCCAAAGGTAAAGCCTCGACATATCCAAACTCACCTCAGATTTTGAGGCATCCACGCCCATCTGAACACTAAGATTACAGTGCCTATGCTAACGATACGCAACAGGTAATGCCTGAAAGTCAAGGGAGGGATTAAGGCGTTCTTTATGGTGTTCACATGTTTATTCTCCAATAAAAACACAACTGTTTTGACAGGTCTCCACGCACTGATGCAATGGGACATGGGGTTTTGCGGGTAAGGTTGAGGTGAACAATCACTTCATTCGCGAAAATTTCTTTGCCAGACACCCTTTTAGCAACTTTGCCTGGAGGACACGGGAATAATGCAGCGTCGTAGTGATACCCATACACTTCGATAGGTTCCATGAGCGATGGCCCTAAAACCCCCTCCCTACCCCGTAGGGAGGGCAGGGGAGGGTATTGGGCAAGGCCCTGAACCGTGCAGTGTGAAGGCGCTGCTCAACAACCCCACCTGACCTCCCCTACACGGTAGGGGAGGAATGAAAAGGCGTCTGCTTCGGCTTCTGCCAGAGAACACCGCATGGGCCGTGGCATAGCCGTGCAACGCAACTGAAATGGATACATTTGTAAAAGCATTTGTAAGACTTTGTAATAATGTTGAAAACAATGCCATCCAGTGCAAAGCGAAAAACTGAGACAAGCTTCGCTTTGCGGACTCTAAAGCGCACTGCGTGTTTGGGGGAAGACCTTGGCATACAAAACTAGCCAGTGAGGGCTTGCTGAACCTTGGACTGGTTTGGGATAGCCGGATTGGCCCCGCAGCATACGGATGCATTTTGATAGACCCTCTCTCGATAAGCCCGCAGAGACGGTCAATATAGACAAAGGAGCAAAGGGGCTCTATACTCACTAGTTGGTTGTTGCGAGGAGTAGCGCAGCCTGGTAGCGCACCTGCTTCGGGAGCAGGGGGTCGCTGGTTCGAATCCAGTCTCCTCGACCAAGCTACCCCACAAATTGTGGGGTTTCTTATTTTCGGGACATCTTCTAGAGCTCTTCTCATGGGGTTCAAATAACGATTTGTGAAACTCAAATCTGCGATAGACTGCACTCGAGCACAAACCCTAGAAATGCAAGCAGGGCCAATGTCCGGTCACTGTGCATGCACGACAGATAAACCATGAAACGTTTGCTCGTCTTTTTGATGGCCCTCACCATCGGCAGTATGGTGGCAGGCCAGACAGGAGTTTATCGCCTGCGGGTCGTTTCCTGGAGTTGTAAAGCGTTTACGCGGGGGGTACTGGTGCAGGGCACGGTTAGGAATATTAGCCCCCGGCCTTTGCAAGACCTGAGGGCCAGTGTGCGGGTGATCGGGCCGGGGCTCCGCATGGCCAGCAATTCGGCTGCCCTGCAAGACCGCAATTTGATGCCAGGCGAAGCGGCGCATTTTGAGGTGCGGGTTCGTACTGGTTTTGACTCGGTCAACCGGTGTGAGTTGTGGTTTCGCAATCCTCGAGTGGTACAAATTGCTACGCTCGTTCCCAACCCCCGTTGAGTGCTGCCATTCAATGCCAGGTAGGTTTGGAAAGGGGAGCCTGGCGTTGGGTTGAGTCCGTTCTCTGATAGCATTGCCTTATGAAGAGAGGCATCCTTTATATCGGGTTGCTCCTGGTGGCAGGACTGGTGCAGGCCCAGGGCACGGTCTATAAGCTGCGGGTCAGCGAGTGGAGCTGTGCCCTGAATGCCAGTGGTGCAATGGTGGCAAAAGGCACGGTGATTAATCAGTCTGGCCAGACCCTGAACAATGTGCGAATCAACCTGCGGGTAACTGACAAACAGGTCAGTACCGTGAATGGCGTGCCTAACCGCCGGGTTTATGGCACCAATTCAGCCCCTATCGCAGTGCGTAGCCTGGCCAACGGGGCTAGCAGCCGTTTTGAGGTGCAGGTCAAGCCCACTCAAACCGGCAATGTGCAATGCCAGATCTGGTTCCGCAGTCCGGACATAGTGCAGATTCCGACCCGGGTTCCGGGGCAGTAATCCCCAGGGATGTTGCGGTGTTGCGAATTCTGGGTGGAACGGCCAAAGGGGTTGCGCTTAAGGTGCCCGAATCGGCGCGACCCAGCCCGGTGCGTTTGCGCAAGGCCCTGTTCGACTATTTGCGTTTTCGCTATCCCCGCAGGGGTAGCTTCCTGGATTTGTATGCGGGCAGCGGCGCGATAGGCCTCGAGGCCGCCTCGGAGGGTTTTACAACCACCCTGGTAGAAAAAGACCGCCAGGCCATTCAATACCTGCGCGAGAATGCCAGCAAAGCCCGCCTGAAAGTCCGGATCGAAGGGGTGGCCGTAGAGCGTTACTTGCTGGATGCAAAGCGGCAGGGTCTACGCTTCACGGTGGCCTTCATGGCGCCGCCCTATCCCCACGACCTGTTGCAGGATTTTGAGCGGTTGCTCGAGGTGCGAATCGTTGAACCAGATGGTCTTTATATTTTGCAGCATCCCACCAACCTGACCCTACCGATGGGGGATCGTCGGGAGTACGGCTTCAATACCATCACGCTCGTTGAAGCAAATGCTGTTGCGGACGAAACAAAGTAGACCATCGCGAATAGAAGTTGGTTCGAAGATTGTGCTGCGTTTAGTTTACCGATAGCGCCTGGAAGGGATGGATGCACGCACCCTGATGGTGTTTGACGCTAGGGGCTTGATTGTGTGAAGATACTCCGCGAAAGCGAGGCTTTATGCACGTGGTTTATCCGGGCAGTTTTGACCCTTTGCATAACGGGCACTTTGACGTGATTCAGCGGGCCTCGAGGCATTTCACCAGGGTGACGGTAGCGGTACTCGAGAACCCCTCCAAGCGGGGGCTCTGGCTATTTTCCCCCCAGGAACGGGTAGAAATTATCCGACAGGCGGTGGCTACAGCTCGTATGACCAATGTGGAGGTGGATTCCTTCAGCGGGCTCTTGGTGGAGTACATGAAGCGGATTAATTCCAGGGTGATTGTGAAAGGGCTAAGGGCTGTCTCCGACTACGAAAACGAACTCCAGATGGCCCACCTTAACCGGCAGTACGGCAACCACCCTGAAACGTTTTTCATCATGGCAGCTACCCGGTGGTCGTTTGTTTCTTCTACAATGGTCAAAGAAATTGCCCGCTACGGCGGAGATGTCTCCAAATTGGTGCCGTCGGCAACTGTTGAGGCCTTGCGGGCCAAGCTCAACTCTGTGGAGAAGTGACATGCAAACGCACAAGAGCAAACACGGCAACATGTTGGAAATCGGCCATCTGATTGGTGGAGAGGAAGTGTTCGAGGGTAGGTTGCTCGAGCGCCACAACCCTGCCGACCGGGCCGACCTGACCGCTCGCTTCCCGGAAGGTACCAAGGAAACTTTGCGAAAAGCTGCCAGAGCAGCACAAAGAGCCTTCCAGGACTGGTCGCGTACCCCAGCACCCGTGCGCGGGGGGGTGCTGATGAACCTGGCCGGGGTGCTGAGCCGCGAAAAAGACACCCTGGTGCGGCTGATGGTACGCGAGGTGGGCAAAACCTTCAAAGAGGCTGGTGGCGACGTTCAAGAAGCCATTGATACGGCCATCTTCTTCGCCTCGGAGGGTCGCAGGCTCTACGGCCAGACCGTGCCCAGCGAGATGAAGCAGAAAGAACTCTTTACCTTCCGGCGTCCGATTGGCGTGGTGGGCATGATTACGGCAGGTAACTTTCCCATTGCAGTGCCTGCATGGAAGCTGATTCCGGCCATCCTCACCGGCAACACGGTGGTCTGGAAGCCCTCCGAAGACTCTCCCGCACTTTCCTATGTCTTTGTCAAGCTCTTTGAGGAAGCCGGACTGCCGCCGGGGGTTATCAATGTGGTGTTTGGCGAGGGCAAGGAGTCCACGGGGCAGTGGCTGGTGGAGCTGATGGACGAGGGTCTGCTTAACAAGTTCGCCTTTACCGGCAGCACGGCGGTGGGGCGCTGGATTGGCGAGGTGGCGGGCCGCAATCTGCTGCGTCCGACCCTCGAGCTCGGTGGCAAAAACCCCCTGGTGGTGCTGCGCGACACCGACCTCGAGCTGGCCGTGGAGGGGGCCTGGTGGAGTGCTTTTGCCACCGGGGGCCAGCGCTGTACCAGCGCGGGTAACATCATCGTGGATGCCCCCATCTACGACGAGTTCAAAAAGCGCTTCCTGGAGAAGACCGAGGCCACCGTGGTGGGAAATCCGCTCCAGTTCCTCGAGGTCACCTATGGCCCCTTTATCAACACCCGGCTCTACCAGCGCTGGATAGAGCACTACGCCTGGGGGCAGCAAGACGGCGCTACGCTACTTTTTGGCAAAGCCCGGATTACCGCTTCAAACCCCTACCCCCACTTCAAGGGCGACCCCGAGGCGGGCTATTTCGGCTGGCCTACAGTGTGGGAGGCCCGGCCCGGCATGAAGCAGTTTGAACAGGAGATCTTTGGCCCTACCATCAACCTGGTGCGCGTGGATGGAATTGACCAGGCCATCCAGGCCGCCAACGCCCATCCGTATGGGCTCTCGAGCGCGGTATACACCAACCGCCGCGACTGGGCTTACCGCTTCAAAAACGAAATCAAGGCCGGTATGACCAGCATCAACAACTCCACGGTGGGGGCCGAGGCCCACCTGCCGTTTGGAGGCGTGCGCGGCAGCGGTAACGGAGCCCGGGAAAGCGGTATCTGGGTGATTGAGGAGTACACCTACTGGCAGGCCGTCAACGAGGAGTATTCGGGCAAACTCCAGCTTGCCCAGATGGACACGGCCTACACCCAGGCGCAAGCACCTACGGACTGGGCCAGGCTGCTGCAAGGTCAGCAGGAAGTCATACTGGATTCGGTTAGTTCGTCGCCGAACTAGCCCGACCGAAGGGAGTGCTTTAGGATTCAAAAAGATAGCTCCTTGGGTTTTTGGTTTTGTAAAGTGTCATTTTGAATCCGGTATTAGGGGGGCGTAGGCCCCCTGGCCCGCCGCAGCCGCCGGAGTAGGCCGGTTATGCGGTTTGGCTGGGTGGTTAACCCTGCTTGACGAGCTCGAGCCTAATGACGCAACTTGAGCCGGTAGGTGAGACGGGCGTAATCCTCGGGGGTGTGGGCAGCACAGAACCTGTCCAGGTAGGGGAGGGCGGTCTTCATGCAATTGGCGTGGGGATTGTAGCCCTCGCTGTCTAGCAAAGGGTTCAGCCAAATCAGGGCCGCGCTGCGGTGGTAAATTTGCCGTAGCGCATAATCTAATACTTCCGGTGCTCCGGTGTCCAGGCCATCGCTGGCCACAAACACCAGAGTATCGCCCCGGAGGAGGCCCCCGTATTTTTGCTCCAGGAGGAGCAGGTTCTCGCCAATTTTAGTCCCGCCCCCCCAGGCCTGACCCAACTGACTAAGCCTTGGGCGTTCGGAAAGGCTTCTTGCTTTCTCAAGCTGCTGAGTAATGCGCTTTAGTCCGGTAGAAAAGGCAAAAACCTCGACCCGGTTACAGCGCATGCGCAGGGCATAGGCAAACTGCAAGAGCCGGTCGGAGTAGGACTGCATCGAGCGGCTTCCATCCAGTACAAACACAAAGCGAGGCTGGCGTTTGGGGTGGTGCTGCCAGGCGGGATTAATCGGCTCACCCCCGGTGTGGAGGGCTTTGCGCAGGGTGCGTCGAAAGTGATAACGGGTACCCTTGGGGGTGCTAACCCAGCGACGGCTACGGCCCAGCCTGACCTGATTGACCAACTGCGTCGCGGCAAGGAGCATCGCATCCAGGTCTTGCTGGGGGATCTCCACCTCCGGGGTTTCGCTGCCCGCCGTGCGGCTAAACATGGCCTTGAGCAGAGGGGCGGCCCAGTTGCTGGCATCAGAGTCTTCGGCTAGCCTGGTTTTGCCCTGCGCTAGTGGGCTTTGTGGGTCGGAAAGGGCCTCGGAGGGGTTGTTGCGGGCGGGCTGGCTTTTCTGGCCGGTCTCGCCCTGGCTGCCGGGGTTCGCCTTGTACACGTTGGGCAGGGCCTCGATTCGTTTGCGGCTGGGAAGAAAAAACTGGAAAAACAGGTCGTCAAAGACCCGTTCTTGCTCGAGGTTGCTGCAAAGCACCAGCTTGAGAGCCTGACGCACCTCCTGCAGGCTGCCCAGGTTGATGGCTCCCAGTGCCTCCAGGGCATCCTGCACCTCCCCTGGGCCAAGGTTGAAGCGCTGGGTGGTTTGCCGCAGGTGTTCGATAAAGGCAATCAGGTTCTCGGGCAGACTGCCATGTGGGAACTGGAGGGGTGTAGCGGAGGTGGACATCGGATAGCCAACCTTTACCTTTAGGCGGGCAGAAGCCGGCGCAGAACGCCGGCCCTAGGCCACGAGTTCGGCAATGCGCTGCTTGTGGGCCTCTATCAGGGTCAGGTCGTCCTTGTCCTTGAGAATCACGCCCCAGGTTTGCTCCAGGACGTGCATATCCAGCGACTCTTTGTGCAACGAGACCAGGGCTTCGGCCCAGTCCAGGCTCTCGGCCACGCCGGGGGCTTTGTTCAGGGGAAGTTCGCGCAGGTGGGCTACCACAGTGGCGATCTTCTGGGCCAGGCGCACGTTGATACCCGGCAGCCTGGTGCGGATGATCTCTACCTCCTTCTCGAAGCTGGGGTAGTTCTGCCACAGGTACAAGCAGCGCCGCCGGAGGGCGTCGGACAGCTCCCGGCTGCGGTTGGAAGTCAGAATCACGTGGGGGCGGTGGGTGGCCTTGAGGGTGCCCAACTCGGGGATGGTGACCTGGAACTCGGCCAGTAGCTCCAGCAAAAAAGCCTCGAACTCTTCATCGGTGCGGTCAATTTCGTCAATCAACAACACCGGGGGTTTGTCCTGCGAGATAGCTTCCAACAACGGGCGCCGTAGCAGATAGGCCTCGCTGAAAATCTGGGCTTCGCGCTGCGCAACGCTTGCGCCGGTTTGCTCGGTCAGGCGGATGTGCAGCATCTGCTTGGGGTAGTTCCATTCGTAGAGGGCCTGGGCAGTGTCCAGCCCTTCGTAGCACTGCAAGCGAATGAGCCTGGTATCCAGCACCTCAGCCAGGGTTTTGGCTACCTGGGTCTTGCCAACCCCGGCTGGCCCTTCGACCAGCAACGGTTTGCGCAGCGCCATTACCAGCCGCAGGGCGGTGGCCATGGACAGGTCGGCGATGTAGTTTCGTTCGCGCAGAACGGCCTGGATGCCCTCGACGGTGGTGAGCAGGGGGTTTATTTCGGCCTGGCTCATGCCTTGCCTTTCAGGTATTTGTCGGGGTTCTTGAGGAACTTGGCGCGGCAGTTGGGGCAACTGAAGTAGTAGGTCTGGCCCTGGTACTCCGCGCTTACCGCTCTGGCGATTTCCAGCACTTCGCCACTGGTGGGGTCTATGGCCATTCCAGAGGGTAGGAGCGTTGGGGAGGCGGCAGCGGTGCTGGTAACCGCTGAAATTTCCGCCGCGATGGACGCCACCTGCTGTATTTCTCTCAGGAGGGTTGGGTCGTTTTGGGGTGAGGAGGGCAAAGGTTGGCTCGAGGTCTGGGTGCTGGCAGGAACTTTTTCTTTTGCAACCCCGGCGCTATCGGCCCACGCCTTCCCGCTTTTGTGCAGGATGATTTCGGCCAGGATCGAGATGGCTACCTCGTCGCGCCCACGCCCGCCGAGGTCGAGGCCGGCGGGGTATTTGAGCCCTAGTAAAGCGGTTTTGGGGACGCCCAGAATCTCGAGGTTGTCCAGCACGGTAGCGCCGCGCTTGCGGCTGGCGACCAGGCCCAGGTAGGCGGGCTGGGGCATCCACCTGGCAATGAGGGCCAGGGTGTCTTCGTCGTAATGGCCCTGCGAGGCCACCACGATACTGGTTTTGGCAGGGTTCTGGAGGGGTAGCCAGCCCTCCAACTCGCGCCAGTCCAGCACCTGAATGTCGGACTCGAGGCTCACTCCTGCCAGCTCTGGCATATCGCAGGCCAGCGTGACCCGGTAGTTCATCCGGGCCGCAATCTGCGCTGTCGTGAGGGCAATCTGGGAGCCGCCCACCACCAGCAGGCTGGCTTTTCCGACCAGCGGTTCGATGTACACCTCCACTGCGCCCTCGCTGGCGCAGGTCATGGGAATAATCACCTCATCGGCGCGTTCCAGCACCACCTGAGCGGCGGCCTCGGGGGTGATTTTGACCAGGCGGGGCTTGCCGAGCCGCAGCGCCTCGAGGGCCTGCTTGCGAATAATCTCGCGGGAGCAGGCCCCGCCCACATAGCCCTCAAAACGTCCGTCCTCGAACACCAGGGCTTTATCGCCCAGGTGGGAAGAAACCGGCGCCTGCCGCGAGACCACTGTAGCCAGCGCAAAGGACTCCCCCCTGCGCCGCAGCTCCTCGATTTTGCTGTAAAGGTCCATGTAGGTTCCAGGGTAAGGCCAGATGGGCCTGGAAAATCTTTTGCTGGTCACAAAGGTAGGGGTCTCAGGCCAAGGCCACTCGCCCTGTTTCTGCCCGAGACCACCGACCCTGAAAGTTATACTTCGCTCATCTTTTTGCCCATATTGGCAAATACGGTCTCGATGAGGCGCTTGGCCTGGGCGTCCAGCACCCGCCCACCCACGGTGGCCGCCGGGCCGCTTACACTGGCCACGCCATTCCAGTCGAGCAGGGTGCTCTGGTCTTCCTGGCCGCTGATATCGGCGCTGGCGGTCAGGTCTACTGCGCTACCCAGCCCACCACCACGGATACGAACCATCATTTTGTTTTCTTCGGGACGGGGGTCGAGTTCGATATTGAACTTAAACGAACCCCGCACGGGCCCCACAGCAACACCCACGGTGGCGACCATGTTTTTGTCGTCCTTGAACTCGACCGATTTCAGGTCGGGTAAGCAAGAGGCCACTTTTTGCGGATCCTGGATAAAGCTCCAGACCTTTTCTGCGCTTGCTTGTACTTTTTCTTGTCCGCTGTACTCGAGTTTCATGCGCTAACCTCAGAGATTGCCTATAGCTGATAGCTGACAGCAAAACCCATCTTGTTTGCTATATGCCATGAGCTATAGGCTATCGGCGTTTCTTGCTAGAACGAATCCACCCCGGCCTGCCGCAGTACCTTCCAGACCTTTTCGCGGGTGATGGGCATGTCAATGTGGCGCACCCCCAGGTGGGCGAGTGCGTCCACCACAGCATTTACAAAGGCCGCCGGGCTACCTACCGTGGGCGACTCGCCCACCCCCTTGGCCCCGATGGGGTGGTGGGGGCTGGGGGTCACGGTGTGGCCGGTCTCCCATTTGGGGGTCTCGAGCGCGGTAGGCAGCAGGTAGTCGGTGAAGTTGGACGAGAGGTTGTTACCCTGCTCATCGAAAGCGATTTCCTGCATGAAGGCCATGGCAAAACCCTCGGTCAGACCGCCATGTACCTGCCCTTCCACAATCATGGGGTTGATGATGGTGCCGCAGTCGTCAATAGCCACAAAGCGCCGCACCTTGACCTCGCCAGTGCCTTTGTCAATGTCCACCACGCAGATGTACGCCCCGTGGGGGAAGGTCAGGTTGGGGGGGTCGTAGTAGTAGGTGGTCTCGAGGCCCGGCTCCATGCCGGGGGGCAGATTGGTGTAGGCCGCAAAGGCCACCTCGTTCATGGTCACGCTCTTGCCCGGCACGCCCTTGACCACGAACTTTTTGTCCACCCACTCCACATCGCCCTCGCCAACTTCCAGCAGGTGCGCGGCAATCTTTTTGGCCTTCTCACGGATGCGCCTTGCGCCGAGCGCCATGGCACCCCCCGCAGTGGGGGTGGAGCGGCTGGCATAGGTGCCCAGGCCGTAGGGGGCGGTGTCGGTATCGCCCTCTTCCACGATGATTTTATCTACATCCAGGCCCAGTTCCTCGGAGACAATCTGCGCCCAGGTGGTCTCGTGGCCCTGGCCCTGGTGGCGGGTGCCCGCCCGCACGATGGCCGAACCCGAGGGGTGCACACGGATTTCGGCCCCGTCGAACATCTTGATGCCCAGGATGTCGAAGTCCTTGGAGGGCCCGGCCCCCACAATCTCGGTGAAGGTGGAGATGCCGATGCCCATCAGCTCGCCTTTAGCCCGTTTCTCGGCCTGTTCCTTGCGCAGCTCGGCGTAGCCTATGCGCCCCAAGGCTACCTTGAGGGTTTTCTCGTAGTCGCCCGAGTCGTAGGTCCAGCCCAGCGCTGAGGGGTAGGGGAACTGCGAGGGCTGGATAAAGTTCTTGAGGCGCAGCTCGGCGGGATCCATCTTCAGCTCGTGCGCCAGCACGTCCATGCTGCGCTCGATCAGGTAGCTGGCCTCAGTTACCCGGAAGGAGCAGCGGTAGGCCACCCCACCGGGGGCCTTATTGGTATAGACCGCATCCACCTCGGCATAGGCTTTCTGGAAGTCGTAGGAGCCGGTGCAGATGGAGAACAGCCCTGCCGGGTACTTGCTGGGGTCGGCGGCGGCATCGAAGGCCCCGTGGTCGGCCAGGGTGTAGACCTTCATGGCCGTCACCTTGCCGTCTTTGGTGGCTCCGATCTCGATGTCCATGTGGAAATCGCGGGCGAAGCCGGTGGTGGTGAGGTTCTCGGTGCGGGTCTCGACCCACTTCACCGGCGCACCCAGCACGATGCTGCCCACGATGGCACACACGTAGCCCGGATAAACCGGTACCTTGTTGCCGAACCCACCCCCAATATCGGGCGAGATAACCCGGATGTTGTTCTCGGGGATGCCGGTTACCAACGAGAGCACCGTGCGGATAGCATGGGGGGCCTGGGTGGTCATGTAGACCGTGAGCCGCCCGGTAGCCTTGTTCATATCGCCGATGCAGCCGCAGGGCTCGAGGGGGGCCGGGTGGCTGCGGGGGTAGACCATGTGCTGCTTGATGCGGACCTCAGAGGCTGCCAGGGCTTTTTCGGTCTCGTCTTTGGAGCCTACATCCCAGGTCCAGATGTGGTTGTCGTGACGGCGGGGGCCATGTGCGCCGGTCATGTTGCCCTTGATGTCCTCGCGCAAGACCGGGGCATCAGGGGCGGTGGCCTTATAGGGGTCTACCACCACCGGCAAAGGCTCGTACTCTACCTGCACGGCAGCGGCGCCATCGGCGGCGGCCTGGCGGGTCTCGGCATAAACTGCCGCGACCTCCTGGTACTGGTAGAGCACCTTGCCATCGGCCAGCACCATCTGTTTGTCGCCGGCCAGGGTGGGAATCCAGGAAAGACCGGCGGCTGCAAGGTCTTTTGAGGTGATCACCGCCTTGACCCCGGGGATTTTAAGGGCTTCGGAGGTGTCAATGTTTAGAATTTTGGCGTGGGCGTAGGGGCTATGCACCAGGGCCATGTGCAACATGCCGGGCAGGTTAATGTCGTCGAGGTAGTTGCCCTTGCCCACGATAAAGCGTGGGTCTTCCTTGCGCTTGATGGCCTTGCCAAGCCCCTGGATACCCTTGGGCTCGAGGTTTGGAGTTTCCACTGCCATTGGTGCTCCTTTCGAGATGTGCTGAAGGCTAAAAGCCTAAAGCAGAAGGCAAAAGGGTTTTTGATTCCGTGCCTCTGGCTTCCATTATTTAATCGTCTGCGGCGGCGCCTGCGGGTTGCTGCAACATCTGGGCAGCCTGTTGCACCGCCTTGACGATGTTCTGGTAGCCCGTACAACGGCAGAGGTTGCCCGAGAGCCCAAAGCGAATCTCCTCTTCCGTGGGGTTGGGGTTGTGCTGCAGTAGCACATGTGCCGCCATAATCATGCCGGGGGTGCAGTAGCCGCACTGCAAGCCGTGTTGATCGTAAAAGGCTTGCTGTAGGGGGTGCAGCTTTCCGCCCTGGGCCATGCCTTCGATGGTGGTGATTTCGTGGCCCTCGGCCATCACCGCAAACATGGTGCAGCTCTTAACGGCGGTTTTGCCGTCGAGCACCACCGTACACACCCCACACGACGAGCTATCGCAGCCGATGTGGGTGCCGGTGAGCCCTGCATCGCGGATGGCATGGGCCAGAAGGGTGCGGGGTTCTACGTTCAGCTTCTTTTCAACACCATTGATTTTCAGGGTGATTTCCATGGTTTCTCCCTTGCGTTGTTAGGCCACTACCACATTCAAGCGCCGCAGGGCCTTGATCAGGCCCCGGCCCACCAGTACCCGGGCCATGTCTTTCTTGTACTCCGCAGAGCCCCGTGCGTCGGGGTTGGGGTCGGCGATTTTGCGGACTTCCTCGGCGGCGGCCCGGATCAGCTCGAGCGTGGGCTTCTGACCCCGCAACAGGTTTTCGCCCTCCACCACCCTCAGCGCCATATGCGCTACCGCCGTGATGCCGATGCCGGCCTCTTTGATGGTTCCATCGGGGTTGAGCTCGATTTGCACGGCGGCGGCGGCGGTGGCGTAGTCGCCGACCTTGCGCTCGATTTTTTCGTAAGCGCCCGAGGTGAGCGAGTTGGGTGTCGGAAAGCGTGCTTCCACCGCCATTTCCCCTTCGCCGATGGAGGTAGCAAAGCTGTCCACCAAAAACTGGTCAATGCTCTCGACTCGAGATCCGTTTTTGCCCTGGATAACCATCTGGGCCCGTGCCGCAATCGCGGCAGCGGCCCAGTCGCCGGAGGGATCGTTGTGGCACAGTGAACCCACCACCGTACCCCGGAAGCGCACGATGGGGTCGGCCACCACCATCGAAACGTCGCTAATCAGGTGGTACTTGCTTTGAATGTTTTTATTGAACTCTACATCGGTGTCGCGTACCAGCGCGCCAATGCGAAGCATCCCGTTTTCCTCGTGCAGATATCCCAGGTTGGGGAGTTTGTTGATATCCACCAGCACGGAGGGTTGGGCCAGGCGATAGCGCATGGCAGGAATAAGACTTTGCCCCCCGGCCAACACTCTGGCGTCGTAGCCGTGTTCAGCCAGGTGGCTGATGGCCTCCTCGAGGGACATCGGGCGCTTGTACTCAAAGGCCGCAGGTATCATGTTGTCCAACCTCCCTTTAGTTTTTTGCTTTTGGCAAGCACGGCTAATCTAAAACCTTGTAGCCCGCATGAGCATGCCGAAGATTACAGTTTGCACTCGACCTCCGGCTTCGGCCAAGCAAAGGGTAGTCTTGTGTAAGGGGCCTTGCGGATTCTGAAAGGTCACCATCCGAAGGTTGCAGAGTCCTGGCAGTGTTATTTTGGTTTGTGGATCGCCTGAAAGTTTTTCGGAAGGCTTAACCTTTCTTAGCCAGACTACGTAACATACCCCGACCCGCTTTCTCGGCGAATAGCCCGCATATGCCACCGATTGACGCTATTGTGCTTTCTGCCGGCAGGGCCTCGAGGTTTGGGGTTCCCAAATTCCTGCTGCCCGCCGGACAGGGCCATATCCTGCTGACTCGGGTACTGGAGCTTGCTGCGCGGGTAGCGGATGGCCGTATTGCGGTGGTGTTGGGGCGCGAGGCCAAGGTGGCGCGGTATGCGGTGGAGCGCTGGTTGGAAGGGCAGCCGCCCGAACTGGGCCGCAGGGTTTTCACCGTCCTGAACCGCCGCTACCGATTCGGCCAGAGCACCTCGCTCAAAGCGGGTATGCGGGCACTCGCCGAGGCCCAGGGGGTTCTGGTTTTTCTGGCCGACATGCCCGCACTGGCACCGGAAAAACTCGCACAGTTCAGGCAGGCTATCCAGCAGCGTGACCCTCGAGCGCTCGCGGTGGCGGCCAGTGAACAGGGCCAGGTACGCCCGCCCGTTTTTTTGTCCAGGCCGCTTTTTCCAGATGTTCTGAAGCTTCGGGGCGATCTAGGCGCTCGGGCGGTCTTGAAGGCCCATCAAGACAAGATCGAACGGGTTGAATGGGGTGCCGGGCCGTGGTTTTTTGATATTGACGACTGGCAGACCTACCAGCAGTTAGCCCGCACACTGGGCTGGGCCAACGAATCATTTGTGCCCATCCCGTGTGAGGGTGTCCGAGTCTCGGCAATTCAAACACGGGTGGATGCGGCTCTGGCCTCAGAAACAGTGCCCTGGCTCGCGCCTGGGTTGCTCTTGTTGACCTCAAAAAGTGACGCCCGCTGGCTCCTGCTACCCCGAAGCTACCGGGGTGTGCAGGGGGTTATTGTAGGCCCGGCCCAAACCCCGGCTGCTTACCTGGGATTGATCCGCAGAGCCAGCCTGGCAGCTCTGGCAGCCGGTGGTCAGGCCGATTATCCGTGAAAAAGGTATGGTTGGAGCATTCGGGCTTGTGCGAACCGATTTCATTGCCAAGCCCGGTGCTCATTAATCACAGCCGGCGCTCGCCTCAGAAGGTAGGCTGTAGTATGGAAAGATACGGTGCATGAGGTGAATAAACACGGCTTGACCTGGATGCGCCAACTCAAGGTTTATTTGGGCCTTGATGGGCTTTATAAGGCACTAGGATAGAGGCTGTGGTTGTGCAGCGCGATACCGACCCGACTAACGCCGTTTCGATGACTGCGCTGGCAACCATCGAATCTTTGCTGAGAGACTCCGAGGCTCACCTGGCCCAGGCACCCCAGGAAGCAGCCCTTCTGGCAGGGGAAGCCAGAACCCTGGCCCACGCTCATCAAGAGCTGCTGCTCGAGGTTCAAGCCTCTTTTACCCTGGCCAGGGCCCATCTTCGGCTGGGGCAACTGGTTGAGGCTGTCCAGATGGCCCAGGCGGGTGTAGAGCTGGCCGCCGCGGTGGATGAACCAACGCTCAGGCTCGAGGGTTTGCGACTGCTTGCTACCATTTTGCGTGAGCAGGGTGATCTGAACCAGGCCTCGAGTTACCTAGAAGAGGCCACTATGTTGGCCCAGCAAGCCAATCTCCCCACTGCTGAGGCCGACTGCCTCAACCAGCAAGCTGGAATCCACCACTCAAAGGCCGAGTATGCCCAGGCGCTGGACAAGCTCACCCGAGCCCTCGCCCTCGTGCGAACCTTGGGCAATCAGGTTGCCGAGGCCAGTTTCCTCAACAACATCGGAATCTTACGCACCGAACTGGGGCAGTATCCGCAGGCCCTAGAGGCATTTCTGGAGGCCTATCAACTCTATCGCCATGAAGGGCACAGCCCTCGCAACCGGGCGGGCAACCTGGCTTCGATCGGCAACCTCTACATGGAAATGGGGGATTTCGACCAGGCTGACCGATACTACGAACTGGCTCTGGCCGAGACCCGCCGCATCCACGAAAGATTTATCGAATTGCAGGTTTTACAGCTGATCGCAGAACTGGCCTTCAAGCGCTCAGATTACACGAAGGCCAGGGATACCCACGGCGAGGTGGTTAAAGCGAGCAGAGAATTGGGGTTGGAGCGAATTTTGCTCACTTCACTGGAAGGGCTGGCCAAGACGCAGATGGCGCTGGGCGAGCCCCAGACCGCTATCCAGACCTTGCTTGAGGTGCTGGAGCTGGCTCGCTTGAAAGACTGGCGCACCACGGTTATGGATGTACTGCTCAGCCTGGGGGAGGCCTACATCGAACTACAGGATCTGCGCCAGGCTCGGGAGTACGGGTTAGAAGCCCTGGAGCTCTCACGCCAGGCCGAGCGTAAACGCAGTACCTACCTGGCCCACCGTCTGCTGGCCCAGGTGCACCGCGCGGACGGGGAGTATGCCCAGGCTATCGAACACCTGGAGGAGTACCATCGCCTCGAGCGTGAAGTCTTTAATGAAGAAAGCGAACGCCAACGCCAAACCCTGATGAACCACCTCGAGCTCGAGCGGGTGCGTAACGAGGCAGAAAGCCTGCGACTCAGAACCGAACTCGAGCGCCAGGCCCGCGAAGAGGCCCAGGCCAAGGTCTTCCAGCGCACCCAGGAGCTCGAGTTTGCCCAGCTCGAGATTGTGTCCCGCCTGGCGCTGGCCGCCGAGTTTCGCGACGATGCCACCGGCGAGCATACCTACCGGGTGGGCCGTAACGCCGGCATGATTGCCAAGGAACTCGGCTGGCCTCAGCACGACGTCGATACCCTGCGCCTGGCCGCACGTTTGCACGATGTGGGTAAAATCGGAATTCCGGACGCGATTTTGCTAAAACAGGATCGCTTGACTGTGGGTGAGTACGGGCTGATGAAAGATCACACCAATATCGGGGCCCGTATCCTGTCGGGGGGGCGCTCCAAAATTCTTCGACTGGCGGAAGAAATTGCCCTGTCGCACCACGAACACTTCGATGGTAGTGGCTATCCCCGGGGGTTGGTGGGGGATAGCATTCCCATGTCCGGGCGGATTGTGGCGGTGGCCGACGTGCTGGATGCCCTGACCCACGAGCGCCCCTATAAGCGGGCCTGGTCGGTGGCTGAAGCGCTGGCTGAGATCAAGCGTCAGAGCGGGCGACAATTCGATCCGACTGTGGTCGAGGCTTGCTTGGCGGTTTTTGCTGAAGTCACCGCCGATGTGGAAGAGCACATGCAGCGCCTGGACTCCGACCTTTCACTCTCGGTGCAGCTCGAGAAAGCCCAACTGGGCTGGGCGGATGAGGAAATCGAGCAACTCAAGCAAAACTTCGAGCAGTTGCTGGCTGAGCGCACCCGCGAACTCGAGCAGGCTCGCCGTGAGGCCCAGGTGCTGGCCCGACGCATGGAGCTGATGGCCCATTCCGATGTGTTGACCGGACTGGGCAACCGTCGTGCGTTTGAATCCGACCTCGAGAGTGAGGTCGCCCGCGCCCATCGGGTCGGCTACTCGCTCAGTGTACTGGCCCTGGATGTGGATAACCTCAAACAGCTCAACGACTCCGAAGGCCACGAACGCGGGGATGCCCTGCTGCGTACCTTTGCCCAGGCCATGCAGGAGTGCTTTTTCGAGCTGGGTCGGGTCTATCGAATTGGCGGGGACGAATATGCCGCCATTCTGCCCTATGTAGACGCACGCCACCAGGACGAGATTTTGACCCGCATCGAAACGGCTATTCTCAACACTCAGGGCCAGGGTTTCCCGACGGCCAGCGTCAGCTCCGGGATAGCCTCCATGCCCGATGAGGCTACCTCCGATGGCGACCTGGTGCGTCTTTCTGACCAGCGCATGTATCAGGATAAGCTCGCTCGCCGTCGGGTGCGTGGTGCTGGGGCTAAGGCCACCGAAGGTTGAACGCTTCAGGGTTGACAGAATTCCCCCATCTCTCTACACTCACTGGTATCCGCGCAGGGGCGCGGCCAAAACCAAAAAGTTCTTTTATCCAGAGCGGCGGAGGGATTCGGCCCTGCGAAGTCGCAGCAACCCACAAAAAAGCCTTTGCTCATCATCAAATGCTTTTTTGTATGGTGCTAATTCCGGCTCAACTGCTGAATGTTGTAGGCACACAACGTTCGAAACTTGGCATAGTTTGGCAGTTGGGAAAGATAAGAGAAGGGAATGCGCGCATCGTGACCCCCTTCCAGCCATAAAAGAACATCTGGTAGGGGGTTTTGCTTTCAGGCAAAACTCCTACCGAAAGCGCCCCAAATACCACGCGGTAGGAGAGCAGTATGTCGCAAAAGCACCGCTTCGAGACCCTTCAACTGCACGCAGGCTACAGCCCCGACCCCACCACCGGCGCCCGCCAGGTGCCCATCTACGCCACTACCTCGTACCAGTTCAAGGATGCCGACCATGCCGCCCGGCTTTTTGCCCTGCAGGAGTTCGGCAACATCTACACCCGCATCATGAACCCCACCACCGATGTGCTGGAAAAGCGCATTGCCGCCCTGGAGGGGGGCGTGGCCGCCCTGGCCACCAGCTCGGGCCATGCCGCGCAGTTTTTAGCCATTACCAACATCGCCCAGGCCGGCGACAACTTTGTGTCCACCCCTAACCTGTATGGCGGCAGCCTCAACCAGTTCAAGGTGACGCTACCCCGCCTGGGGATCGAGAGCCGTTTTACCGACAGTGCCGAGAGCGTGGAGGACTTTATTCGTCTCTCCGACGACAGAACCCGCTTCTGGTACCTGGAGTCGCTGGGCAACCCGGCCCTCAACATCCCCGACTTTGAGCTGATAGCCCTGGCCGCTCAGGAGCGGGGTATTGCCCTCTTTGTGGACAACACCTTTGGGCACGGGGGTTACCTCTTCCGCCCGATTGAGTGGGGGGCCAATGTGGTGACCCATTCCGGCACCAAGTGGATCGGGGGGCACGGTGCGGCCATTGCGGGCCTGATTGTGGACGGGGGCAATTTCGACTGGGGTAACGGGCGCTACCCGCTGGTTACCGAGCCACAACCCGGTTACCACGGCCTCGAGCTGCACAAGGCTTTGGGCAACCTGGCTTTCATCATCAAAGCCCGCGTAGACGGCCTGCGCGACCAGGGGCAGTGCCTGGGGCCATTTGAAGCCTTCCTGTTGCTGCTGGGCCTCGAGACCCTCTCGCTGCGCTCAGAGCGCCACGTGGAAAACACCCTGGCCCTGGCCCACTGGCTGCGCGAGCAGGACGAGGTGGCCTGGGTCAACTACCCTGGCCTCGACGATCACCCCAGCTACGCCAAAGCCCAGAAGTACTTCAAGGGCAGGCCGGGCTCGGTGCTCACCTTTGGGCTCAAGGCGGGTTACGAGGCCGCTAAAAACTTCATCAACCGGCTCGAGCTGGTATCGCACCTGGCCAACGTAGGCGATACCCGCACCCTGGCCATCCACCCGGCCTCCACCACGCACTCGCAACTCTCCCCCGAAGAGCAGGCCCGTGCAGGCGTGAACCCCGAGCTGGTGCGGCTCAGTGTGGGCTTGGAAGCCCTGGACGATCTCAAGGCCGACCTCAAGCAAGCCCTGACCGCCAGGGTGAGCGTCTGAACCGGGGTCAGGCTGCGCCGGAGCGATACATGACCGACCTCCTGATTCAAGAAGCCTGGGGCGACCACGAGGCCCTGTTGATCAAGCCTCCCAAAAGCCGGGGGCGGGTGCCCCCTCCGGTGCCGGCCCAGGCTCTCCTAGAGGGCGGGCTTCGCCTCGAGTACGGGGGTACCCTGCCCGAGCTGCGACTGCGCTACGAAACCTACGGCCAACTCAACTTCGACCGCAGCAATGCCGTGCTGGTGTTCCACGCCTGGACCGGCTCGGCGCACCTGGCCGGCACCTACACCAAGGAAACCTTGAGCAGCCTGCCCAAGCTCGACCAGGCCTTTGGACCCGATGGCTGGTGGGACGAGCTGGCGGGGCCGGGCCGTATGCTCGATACCGAAAAGTATTTCGTCATCTGCGCCAACCACATCGGCAGTTGTTACGGCTCTACCGGCCCCCTCTCCCTCAACCCAGAGTCCGGGCAGCTCTATGGCCCCGACTTCCCCAAACTGACCGTGCGCGACCTGGCCCGCGCCCAGGCCCGGCTGCTGGATTTTTTGGGCATCGAAAAAGTGACCCTTTTGGGGGGCAGCTTAGGGGGCATGGTGGCCCTCGAGTTTGCCTTGCTCTATCCGCAGCGTGTGCACAAGCTGGTGGTGCTGGCGGCTCCAGCGGTACACGGCCCCTGGGCCCGCGCCTTCAACCGGCTCTCGAGGGAAGCCGTGCTGACCGACCCCAGCTACCAGGGGGGTTACTACACCGAGCAGCCTCTGGGCTTGCAGCTTGGTCGGGCCATTGCCATGCTCTCCTTCCGTTCGCCCGACTCCTTCCGGCTGCGCTGGCAGCATCACCCGGAGCGCGGCGAAAGCTACGTGCTCTACCAGGGGGAAAAGTTCGCCAAGCGGTTTGATGCGAATGCCTATCTGGTGTTGTCTGAGGTCATGGACACCCACGACGTGGGCCGGGGGCGCGGAGGCGTGGAGTCGGCCCTGGCTCATCTCAAGGGCATTCCCAGTTTGTTTGTGGGCATCAACTCAGACGTCCTTTACACCGCCCAGGAGGTTCGAGAGATGGCTGCCTTGAGTGGCGGCATCTACCGCGAGATTCATAGCCCCCACGGTCACGACGCTTTCCTGATCGAGACCGACCAGGTTGAGCGCATACTGGGCGATTTCCTGTAATCCTTCCCAGATTCCAGTGGGGCTAAAAAGTTGGTTTCCTGGGCTCTTTTGTCCGATTCGACTGATTCGTTGCTGAACAATCACGAACCAACCCGACGCAAGCAAGTGTTCTGGGATTAAACAAAGACAGCATCCAGGGGCTTTTTGCTATGTCAACTGTCTTATTGATTCCGGCATTGCAGCATCCAGACCTTCCTGCCTTCCCTTGAGCGAGAGGAGGCAGAGGAGGGTTATGGTTTTCTTCCGGTATTTCGCACTCCTCAAACATCTCATCCTGTGCTACAATCCCTCTCAGCAGCTTGAAGCCTCAGGGTGCATATTGCATTTGTGTGTAAAAATGTGATATGCTACAGAGCGTGTTTTGTGGCCTGCACCCCCGGTGTGTTCCACAAAAAGCGTAAGAATCAGCCGCCGCAGGGAATATTTTCGCCTGCGGAAGAACCCTGTTAGCTTACGAAAACCCCCCACAAGGCCCAGAGCAAGCCGTATCCGTGCCCGAAGGCGCGGAGGAAAGCCCACGGGTTACGAGGTGTTTTAATGAAGATAGAGCGGTTCGGCAAGATTACAGAAGTTATTCCCCTCCCACCCCTGACCGAAATCCAGGTTGACTCCTTCACCAAAGCCCTGCAGGCTGAAGTTCCTCCCTCTAAGCGGGAGGCTATTGGCCTGCAAGCTGCCTTCAAAGAGACCTTCCCTATTGAGGAAGGAGAAAAAGGGCGGGGGCTGGTACTGGATTTCCTCGAGTACCGTCTGGGCGACCCGCCTTTTGACCAGGACGAGTGCCGCGAGAAAGACCTGACCTACCAGGCTCCCCTGTATGCCAAGCTGCTGTTGGTGCACAAGGACACCGGCTTGCTCAAAGAAGACGAGGTATTCCTGGGCGACCTCCCCCTCATGACCGAAGACGGCTCGTTTATCGTCAACGGGGCAGACCGGGTGATCGTTTCCCAGATTCACCGCTCACCAGGGGTGTACTTCACCGTCGATCAGGCCCGCCCTGGTAAGTATGTGGCCTCGGTGATTCCCCTGCCCAAGCGCGGCCCCTGGATTGACCTCGAGTTCGAGCAGTCCGGTGTGGTGGTGATGAAGGTCAACAAGAAGAAGTTCCCCCTGGCGCTGCTTTTGCGTGTGCTGGGCTTTACCGCAGATAGTCTCGGCAAGGAACTCTCGGCCTACCCCGACCTGCTCCCCGGTCTACTGGAAGCCCAGTACCGTGGTAACAAAGCCCTCGAGATGGGCGTGGACGAAGCCTTGCTCAAACTCTTCACCGAGCTGCGCCCCGGCGACCCACCCAAGCGCGACAAGGCCATTTCCTACCTGCACTCGCTGCTGTCCGACCCGCGCCGTTACGACCTGGGCGAGGCGGGCAAGTACAAGGCCCAGCAAAAACTGGGCATTCAGCTCTCGGGTCGCATGCTCATCAAGTTTGAGAACGGTGAGTTCAAAGACGAAGGTTTGCTGCCGGTGCTCAAATACCTCTTCGCCCTGCAAAGCGGCGAGCCCGGCTACGAGCACGACGACATTGACCACCTGGGCAACCGCCGGATTCGCACCGTAGGCGAGCTACTGGCCGACCAGTTCCGGGTGGGGCTTTCGCGGCTGGCGCGTGGGGTGCGCGAGCGCATGCTCCTCGGCACCCCCGAAAGCGCCACCCCTGCCAAGCTGGTCAACAACCGACCTTTGGTAGCCGCCATCCGCGAGTTCTTCGGGCGCAGCCAGCTCAGCCAGTTCAAAGACCAGACCAATCCTCTGTCGGAATTGCGTCATAAACGGCGCATTTCCGCCCTGGGGCCGGGCGGTCTGACCCGCGAACGGGCGGGTTTCGACGTGCGCGACGTCCACCGCACCCACTATGGGCGCATCTGCCCTATCGAGACGCCCGAAGGCGCTAACATCGGTCTGATCTCCTCGCTGGCTTCGTTTGGTCGCATCAACGACCTGGGCTTTAT
Source organism: uncultured Meiothermus sp. (assembly GCA_937950405.1). Lineage (GTDB taxonomy): Bacteria > Deinococcota > Deinococci > Deinococcales > Thermaceae > Meiothermus. The sequence continues at coordinate 18,480 of CALFDH010000003.1, read as the reverse complement.
CCTGACCCCCTACCGCAAGGTGGAAAACGGCAGGGTGACCGACAAGGTGGATTTCATGACCGCCACCGAGGAAGACCGCTATGCCATTGCCCAGGCCAACACCCCCCTCAAACCCGATGGGCATTTCGACACCCAGCAGGTGGTGGTGCGCAAAAAGGGCGAGCCCATCGTGATGCGTCCTGAAGAAGTCGAATACATGGACGTTTCGCCCAAGCAGATTTTTTCGGTCAACACCAACCTGATTCCCTTCCTCGAGCACGATGATGCCAACCGCGCCCTGATGGGCTCCAACATGCAAGCCCAGGCGGTGCCCCTGCTGCGGGCCCAAAGCCCGGTGGTCATGACTGGCGTGGAGGAGCGGGTGGTGCACGACTCTCTGACCTCTCTCTACTCCAATGTGGATGGCGTGGTGGAGTATGTGGATGGTTCCAAGATTCACATTCGGGGTGACGATAAGGGCCTCTACGAATATAACCTGCGCCGTTTCACCCGCTCCAACCAGGGCACCGCGCTTGACCAACGTCCCCGCGTATCCAAGGGTCAAAAGATTAAGAAAGGCGACCTCCTCGCCGATGGCCCCGCCTCCGACGAAGGACGGCTGGCCCTGGGACAAAATGTACTTCTGGCCATCATGCCCTTTGATGGTTATAACTACGAAGACGCCATCGTCATTTCTGATGATCTTTTGCGCCGCGATTTCTACACCTCTGTTCATATCGAACGCTACGAGATCGAGGCCCGCGACACTAAGCTAGGCCCTGAGCGCGTCACCCGTGACATTCCCAACCTCTCTGAAGCCGCCTTGCGCGACCTTGACGAAGATGGGGTGGTACGGATTGGCGCTGAGGTTAAGGCCGGCGATATCCTGGTGGGCCGTACCAGCTTCAAGGGCGAGACCGAGCCTACTCCTGAAGAGCGGCTATTGCGCAGCATCTTCGGCGAAAAGGCCCGCGACGTGAAGGATACCTCCCTGCGGGTGCCGCCCGGCGAAGGGGGCATTGTGGTGCGTACCCTGCGCTTGCGCCGGGGCGACCCTGGGGTGGAGCTTAAGCCCGGTGTGCGTGAGGTAGTACGGGTCTATGTGGCCCAGAAGCGCAAGCTGCAAGTGGGTGACAAGCTCGCTAACCGCCACGGTAACAAGGGTGTGGTCTCCAAGATTCTACCCCCCGAAGACATGCCGCACATGCCCGACGGCACCCCGGTAGACATCGTACTCAACCCCCTGGGCGTACCGAGCCGCATGAACCTCGGTCAGATTCTGGAGACCCACCTGGGTCTGGCCGGTTATGAACTCGACCTCAAGTTCATCACCCCGGTCTTTGACGGCATTTCCGAGGATGAGATCAAGGAGATGCTGGGCAAAGCCTTCGACAAGAAATGGCAAGTCCGCACCAAGGCTGGTTTTGGCATTGACAACCGCGAGCGGGAAGTGCTGGCCAGAGCTGCCAAGCTGGGCCTGGTGGACGGCGAGAAGGACCCCGCCGAGCAACTGCGCGAAGTGGCTCAACAGGGCAAGAGTGTGCTCTACGACGGACGCACCGGTGAACCCATCGAAGGCCCCATTGTGGTGGGGGTGATGTACATCATGAAGCTCTACCACATGGTCGAGGACAAGATGCATGCGCGTTCGACCGGCCCCTACTCGCTTATCACGCAGCAGCCCCTGGGCGGCAAGGCGCAGTTCGGGGGTCAACGCTTTGGCGAGATGGAGGTCTGGGCGCTGGAAGCCTATGGTGCGGCCCATACCCTGCAAGAGATTCTCACCATCAAGTCCGATGACATCGAGGGCCGCAATGCTGCCTACGAGGCTGTGGTCAAGGGCGAAGATGTACCTGAAGCTAGCGTACCGGAGAGCTTCCGGGTGCTGGTAAAAGAGCTACAATCGCTGGGTCTGGACGTGGAGACCTACGACGAGAATGCCAGGAATCTGGACATTTTTGAAGGATTGGCTTCAAGGCGTTAAGAGCTGAAAGCGAATAGCCGTTAGCCCAGAGGGTTTAGCGAATAGCCATCCGCTATCGACTATCAGCGAGGGAAGAAATGATCAGACGAGAAGTTCGCAAGGTACGAATCGGCCTGGCCTCTCCGGAGAAAATTCGGAGCTGGAGCTATGGTGAAGTAGAGAAGCCCGAAACCATCAACTACCGCACGCTCAAACCCGAGCGAGACGGCCTGTTTGACGAGCGCATCTTTGGGCCCCAGAAAGACTACGAGTGCGCCTGTGGCAAGTACAAGCGCCAGCGCTTTGAAGGCAAGGTGTGTGAGCGCTGCGGGGTGGAGGTGACCAAGAGCATCGTTCGGCGCTACCGCATGGGCCATGTGGAGCTCGCAACCCCGGTAGCTCATATCTGGTACGTAAAAGACGTACCCAGCAAGATCGGTACGCTGCTCGACCTGAGCGCCCAGGAACTCGAGCAGGTTCTTTACTTTGCCAAGTACATCACCATTGACCCCAAAGGGGCCATGCTGGGTGGCACACCGGTGCAAAAGCGCCAACTCCTCACCGATGATGAGTACCGTGAGCTGCGCTTTGGTAAGCAGGAGACCTACGCGATTCCCGCCGGTGTAGAGACCTTCGTCAAAGACGGGGACGAGGTCAAGAAAGGCCAGGAGCTAGCACCGGGGGTGGTAAGCAAGATGGATGGGCTGGTGCTCTTCCGCTTCCCCCGTCGCATCCGGGTGGAATACGCCGACAAGGAGCGGGCCAGCTTGACCCTGCCCAAAGTAGCCTGGATTGAACAGGATTCGTACAAGCCGGGTGAACCCATTGCCGAACTCGAGGCCTCCTACCAGATCACCAGCGAAGACGCCGGCGCAGTGGACGTGGAAGAGCTGGGCGATGGGGCCCTGGTCAAGATTCTCGACCCCGACACCAGCACGGTTAGTGCTATTTACCTGATTCCCGCCGGGATGCACCTCAAGGTGGGCCAGGGTGAGCTGGTGGGCAACGGCGATGTGCTGGCCCAGGGCAAGGGTCAGCTTAGAATGCCCAAGGGCCTCAAGGTGGAGAAGCTCGAGGCCGAAACTGCCAAGAAGGAAGTCCATCTCAGCTTTACCCTGGAGCGCCCCCGGGTGGCCGACTATCCCCTCCAGCCCCACATGCACGTGTTGGCCGCCGAGGGTATGAGTGTGCGTAAGGGTGACAAGCTGGTGGGCGCCATCGAGCCGGAGGAAGAAGTCTACGCCGAGGCCGATGGGGTGGTGCACCTGCACGAGCCGGCCTCCATTGTGGTGATGAAGGCCAAGCTCTACCCCTTCGAAGACGATGTAGATGTTACCAATGGGGATCGGGTTAGCCCCGGCGACGCCCTCGCCGATGGCGGCAAGGTAACCTCGGAGATTTATGGCCGGGTGGAGGTGGATTTTATCCGCATGGCCGTGCGGGTGATTGAGTCTTACGATATCGATGCCAAGATGGGTGCACAGGCCATCCAGGAACTCCTGAAGGATATTGACCTGAGCGTGCTCGAGGCCGAGCTGATCGAGGAGATGAAACACCCCAGCCGCGCCCGTCGGGCCAAGGCCCGCAAGCGCCTCGAGGTGGTACGTTCGTTCCGCGACTCCGGCAACCGCCCCGAGTGGATGGTGCTGGAGGCCGTGCCGGTGCTGCCCCCCGACCTACGCCCGATGGTGCAGGTAGACGGCGGGCGCTTTGCGACCAGCGACCTGAACGACCTCTACCGCCGCCTGATCAACCGTAATAACCGTCTGCGCAAGCTCCTTTCGCAAGGGGCCCCCGAAATGATCATCCGCAACGAGAAGCGGATGCTGCAAGAAGCGGTGGATGCCCTCCTGGACAACGGACGGCGCGGCACCCCGGTTACCAACCCCGGCTCTGACCGCGCCCTGCGCTCCCTTACCGACATCCTCTCGGGCAAGCAGGGCCGCTTCCGCCAGAACCTGCTGGGCAAGCGGGTGGATTACTCGGGCCGAAGCGTGATCGTGGTGGGGCCGCAGCTCAAGCTGCACCAGTGCGGTCTGCCCAAGCGCATGGCCCTGGAGCTCTTCAAGCCCTTCCTGCTCAAGAAGATGGAAGAGAAGGGCATTGCCAACAACGTCAAGAGCGCCCGGAAGATGCTAGAACGCTCCCGCGACATCAAAGACGAGGTCTGGGACGCCCTGGAAGAGGTCATCCACGGCAAGGTGGTGCTCCTGAACCGGGCCCCCACCCTGCACCGCCTGGGCATCCAGGCCTTCCAGCCGGTGCTGGTTGAGGGTCAGTCCATTCAGCTGCACCCCCTGGTCTGCGAGGCTTTCAACGCCGACTTCGACGGCGACCAGATGGCCGTACACGTGCCGCTCTCGAGCTATGCCCAGGCCGAGGCCCGCATTCAGATGCTCTCGGCCCACAACATCCTCTCGCCGGCCTCCGGTGAGCCCGTAGCCAAGCCCGCCCGCGACATCATTCTGGGCCTGTACTACATCACCCAGCTCCGTCGCGAGAAGAAGGGTCAAGGCTCCGAATTCAAAACCATTGAAGAAGCGCTCGAGGCCTATGACCAGGGCAAGGTGGCCCTGAACGCCAAAATCAAGGTGGCCGGTAAGGAAACCAGTGTGGGCCGTCTTAAGTACGTCTTCAGCAGCGTGGATGAAGCCCTGCTGGCCGTCCAGAGCGGCGTGGTGGATCATCAGGACGTAGTTACGGTGCGCCTGGGCAATAAACTCCTGGAAACCTCACCGGGACGTATGCTTTTCTTGCGCATCGTCAGCGAGGCTGTTGAGGATCCTGCGGCGGCGGAGGAGCTGGTGAACCTCGAGGTGGCCCAGGAGAAGAACTCGCTCAAAGACCTGGTCTACAAGAGCTTTCTGGTGCTGGGGGTAGAAAAGACCGCCAAGCTCCTGGATGCGCTCAAATACTACGGCTTTGTACTCTCCACCACTTCAGGCATCACCATTGGCATTGATGATGCGGTGATTCCGGTGGAGAAAAAACAGTTCTTGCAGGAGGCCGATGCCAAGCTGGCCCAGATCGAGCAGGCCTTCGAACTCGGCCTGATGACCGAGGAAGAGCGCTTCCAGCAGATTTTGCAGCTCTGGAGCCAGACCACCGAAAAGGTGACCGGGGCGGTGTTCAAGAACTTCGAGGAGAACTACCCCTTCAACCCGCTCTATGTGATGAGCCAGTCCGGCGCGCGCGGCAACCCCCAGCAGATTCGCCAAATCTCCGGGATGCGCGGCCTTATGGCCAAGCCTTCCGGGGAGACCTACCCGGTGCCGGTGAAGGCCTCCTTCCGCGAGGGTCTCACGGTACTCGAGTACTTCATTTCCACCCACGGGGCCCGCAAGGGCGGCGCCGACACCGCGCTGCGCACCGCCGACTCGGGCTACCTGACCCGCAAGCTGCACGATGTGGCCCACGAAGTAATTGTGCGCGAACACGACTGCGGTACGCCCGACTATATCTCGGTGCCCCTGTTGCAGTTTGACGAGGCCTTCCGCAACAAGCGGCTGCGCAAAAAGAGCGACATCGAGTCCGGGCTGTATGGTCGCACGGTGGCCCGCGAGTTTGAAATCAAGGGCAAGACCTTTACGGAGGGGTACCAGCTCACCCTGGACGACGTGAACCTGATTGTCAAGGCCGCCGAAGAACGCCTGATTGAGGAAGTTCCGGTGCGCTCACCCCTCACCTGCCGAACCCGCTATGGGGTCTGCCAGCACTGCTACGGCTGGGACCTTTCGGCGGCCAAGCTGGTCTCCATCGGCGAAAGCGTGGGCGTGGTGGCCGCCGAGTCTATCGGAGAGCCCGGAACCCAGCTCACCATGCGTACCTTCCACACCGGCGGGGTGGCCACCGGCACCGACATTACCCAGGGTCTGCCCCGTGTGATCGAGCTCTTCGAGGCCCGGCGCCCCAAGGTCAAGGCAGTGATTGCCGAGATTGACGGCACGGTTCACATCGAGGAGCACGAAGATAAGACCAGCATCTTTATCAGCAGCGAGGGCTTCTCCAAGGAGAATAAGGTGCCTAAGGAAGCCCGCATCACCGTGAAGGAAGGCGAGACGATAGAGGCCGGTCAACCCCTGACCCGTGGGGCCATAGACCCCCACCAACTGCTAGAAGCCAAAGGCCCCGAGGCGGTAGAGCGCTACCTGACCGACGAAATCCAGCGTGTATACCGGGCCCAGGGGGTTAAGCTGCACGACAAGCACATCGAGGTTATCGTGCGGCAGATGCTCAAGTACGTGGAGATTACCGACTCCGGCGATAGCCGCTACCTCGAGGGCCAGGTGATTGAGAAGTGGGATGTGGAATCGGCCAACGAAGCCCTGATGGCCGAGGGCAAAACCCCTGCAAGTTGGAAGCCCATGCTGATGGGCGTCACTAAGAGCGCCCTCTCGACCAAGAGCTGGCTCTCGGCGGCCAGCTTCCAGCACACCACCCACGTGCTGACCGAGGCCGCCATTGCGGGCAAACTCGACGAGCTGATCGGCCTGAAGGAAAACGTGATTCTGGGCAAGCTGATTCCCGCCGGTACGGGGTCGGATTTTGTGCGCGATACCCAGGTGGTAGACCAGAAGACCCTCAAGCGCCTCGAGGAAGCCCGCCGCGAAGCCGAGCAAGCCCCCGTAGGCGGCCTCCGCCGCCCGGGTGTGCGTCCGGAGCTGCCTGGGCGCGAAGCCTAGAGCATAATGCTCGCCGTGGGCTGTAGGCTCTGGCTTACAGCCCAATGGTATATGGGAGCCCTGAAGGTGATGGGCTACAAGGGGCGATAGAAGCCCCAAAGAACCAGTCTATCGGGTCATACCATATGGGCTTGAACACTGTGCATACTGAGGGAGCGGTGAGCTGTGGAAAGGGGTTAGGGGGTAGGGGACAGGTGTTGGAAAACCTCAAACTGGCTTCTGCCAGAGGTTGCCCACTCCCGGCTAGTTTATGGTCTGAGTCTGATTACAGGCCCAAAGTTGGGATTAGAGCCTTCCTAACCCGCGCCCACTCCGACAAGTGCTGGTAGCTCATGAAGGCCAAACTTTTTCTCGCTTTTCAGCAAGTTGGGGCCGATTTGTTTGCCGCCGGGCTGGCCTCGGCTACTTCGGGCAATTTCTCGGTGCGGGATCGGGACGGGCTCTGGATTACCCGCTCGGGCGTTCAGAAGGCCCATCTGACCTCGGACGACCTCCTCTGGCTACCCCTGTTGCCCGACCTCGAGCGCGATGCGGGCGCCTCGGTGGAGCGGGTGATTCACCGGGCCATCTACCAGCAGACCGATGCGAAGGCGGTGGTACACGCGCACCCACGACACGCGATTGCGCTCTCGTTTCACCTGGAGGCCATTGTGCCTATTGACCTGGAAGGGCGCTACTACTTCGACCAGATTCCCGTGGTAGTCCCCCTGACTACCTCGGGAACCGAAGAGGCAGCCCAGGCGGTGGCCGAAGCCCTGCGGAGCCACCGGGCCTGCATTGTGCGTGGCCATGGGGCCTTTATCAAGGGTACCGAGGAGATGCCGGAAAAAGCGCTCCTGCAAGCCTACTCGCTCATGACTAGCCTCGAGGAAGCCTGCGAGGTGCTTTTTCTGGAGCGTTTGTGGAGAGCATATACCGAATAAGCTGCCTTGTGGTAAGCGACTTGAAAAACCCGTGGAAAGGGTATGGTGAAAATACTTCCCCGGTAGAGCTTTTCGATGCTGTTCCCAAACGAATTTTGGGCCGAGATGTGCCAGCGGTGAAAGGGTACAGTAGAAGCCGATGAAGGTGCTCTTAATCGAAGGCAAAAATCTGGATGCACTGCGAGGTTTGGCCCGGCGGTTTCCTCATCCCTATCGGTTGCTGTACCGAGCAGAACAGGAACTCTATCTGCTCGAGGTCTGGGCTTATGCCCCGGAAATGGAGCAGGCTGCCTCCGAGTTGGAGGGTTTTCGCTCCTGGAGTTTTGAATTGCTCGAGGAGGGGAGCCGCGAAGCCGGTTAGTGCCCCGCTTGAGCCTTCGGCCTTAGGCCAACCTGGAACATTATGCGCGAAGAAATCGATTTAATTGCAGTGGACGATGGCGTCGAGGTTTACCTCGAGGACACCGGCCCCCCGGATGCCCCGGCCATTGTGGTGCTGCACGGGGGGCCCGGGGGCAGCAGTTATGCCCTTCGCGAAGGGCTTGAAGAGTATTTGGAAGACTTCCGGGTGCTCTACCTCGATCAGCGGGGGGGAGGTCGCAGTCCTGCCTTGCCGGAAGAACCGCGCCTTTTCACCATAGATGCCCTTATGAACGACTTAGCGCATCTGCGCGACCATCTGGGTCTGGATACCTGGGTCTTGCTGGGACACGGCTTTGGCGGCCTGCTGGCCCTGGAATATGCCCGCCGCTTCCCAGAGGCCACCGGGCAATTGCTGCTGATCAACCCCTGGATCAACTTTCCCTGGCTTGCGACCCAACTGTACCGGGCCTCGCTGGGGTTGCGCGGTATCGCAGACCAGGATGTCGAGGTGGAGCTGCCACAGGATGGAGCCCGGCTGCTCCAGGAAGCGTTTGCCCATGTGGAGCCAAAAGCGGCTTTCGACAAGTTGATGTTTCCCAGCCTGCACGGCCGCATGGAGTATGAATGGATGGTGGAAGGCTCTACCGTGGTAGGGGCCGATACGCCTGGGCGGATGTTTGTGCTGAACGGGCTGTGGCGGCTCGACTACACCCCTTTCCTGCTCGAGGTTCGCACGCCTACCACAGTTCTCCTGGGCTCACTGGATGCCAGCAGTTACCCGGAAGCCCAGACCATTACCGACCTTGTAGGAGGGCGGCTGGAGCTTATCGAAGGGGCGGGCCATTACCCCTGGATTGACCAGCCCTACGCTTTCGCCGAGGCACTGGAAAACGCTCTTCACAATGCTGGGTAGTGCTTATGTAGAAATAACGCCGGATTGTGACATGAGATTGTAGCGCTGTTGCAAATCTACCCGGTGAGACAGTCTTCGGGTAGCCCCCAATCTTAGCCCTACGCACAACCACCCGGTCTTTTTGGCCTCACCCTTAAGGAGTGATTGACCTGCGGGGCTTCAGGGGCTGGGTTGCGCTAACCGAACAACCCTTCCTGCGCCTGTTGTGCCAGGGGAAGGTTTCATGCCGTGCCTTTGAGCGCTGGCTGGTACAGGAGTGGTATCTCTACGAAGCTATGCTGGGGCTGCAAACTTCATTATTGCGCCGGGCGCCGCAGCCTCACCGCCTGATCAAAATCAATGCCCTCCTGTTCACGGTAGAGGAGCTGGACTGGCTGACCAGCCTCGAGCTACCCGTGGGGCCGATTCACCCGCTTCGTCAACGTTACCTGGATTTTATACAGAGTCTTGAGCAAGCCCCGTATGCGATGGGTGCTGTGGCAAACTGGGCCAGACATCGGGCTTTTTTCGATGCCTGGAGTTCGCTCCTGCCCGGCAGCGAGAACTTGGAGGACTCCAGCGGGCTGGCCGACGAAGTCACCCAACACTGGATAGCCCCAGAGACCCAGGCCCTGATTCACGACTTTGGCAGCCTGGCCCTCGAGGCTTCCTCCGAGCTTTCGCCCGAGGAAGTGGATCGGATGGTGGATCAGGTGGTGCAGCACGAACAGTCGGCCTGGGAAATGGCCCTGGAGTTTGCCCTGGAGGATATTTCGGACCGGGGGAGAGGGCAGTAAGCAGTTGGTTCTCTGTGGTTGTGGTCTGGCTCGAGCGCAATTTGGCTAACCGGGTCGGTGCCAGGGAGATCTACACGACAACGTGCTCTACCCCGCACCCAAGGTTCTGAAAACCAGATCGCGGTAGTGGCGCGATAGCGACTCGAGGGTGAGCTTGCCGCCGGGCCGGTACCAGTGATAGGTCCAGTTCAGGGCAGACAACACGAATAAGCTCGCCAGGCGCACATCTTCTACTTGAAACTGACCCGATTTGACCCCGGTCTCGATAACTCTCCGGAAGTGGCCCTCGTAGGCGTCGCGGCGGGCTGTAATTTTGCGTTGCAAGTCGGGGTTTAGGAATTTCCACTCGTGAAAAAAGACGGTGGCGTTGTCCAGCTCGCGCACAATCACTTCCAGGTGTCCCTTTATAAGGCGCTCGAGCTGTTCCTTGGGCGGGAGGTGAGTTGGAATGGCCTCCGCATTGCTCAAAAACTCATCTGCAGCCCGATTAACCAACTCGAACAGTACTTCTTCCTTCGACTCGATGTGGGCGTAGAGGCTGCCGCCTTGCAGATTAACTGCACGAGCTAGGTCGCGCATGGAGGTCGCGTGAAAACCCCGGCGACTAAAAAGCTGGCCCGCTGCATCCAGAATTTCGTCACGGCGGGTGACCTTCTCCAGCTTGTTTTCTTCAAACGAACGGTTGTTCGACACCTTGGCGCAGAGTATAGAGCGAGTGCAAAGCATCGTCAACGCTGCGGGCTCAAATTCCTAAATCGCATTGCCCCCGCCGGTTGGTTTGTCCTTCTTGACGCTTGGGAATGCGAAGCCTACAATACAGCTTGCTGCTGTTGCGGCGTGGTGAGCGTAGCTCAGCCGGTTAGAGCACCGGTCTGTGGAACCGGGGGTCGTGGGTTCAAGTCCCATCGCTCACCCCAAATCAGGGAACCGGGGTCTGGGGTCAAGGCACAGGAAGAAACAAAAACCTAACCCCTGCCCCCTAGTCCCTGCTCTTTAGCGCGGATGGTGGAACTGGTAGACACGCAAGACTTAGGATCTTGTGCCGCAAGGTGTGGGGGTTCAAGTCCCCCTCCGCGCACCACTGAACCCTGGAAAATTCCGGGGTTTCTTGTTTTTATACCAGATTTGGTTAGTTCATAACTAAAAGGAGACGCTTTCTTCGCCGACCGGAGGGAGGGGTGTGCTCTAGGATTCAAAAAGATAGCCTCTGATTTTTCGATTAGTATGACTATCTTTTTGAATCCGGTATTACCTAGCTCAAACACATATGCTCGAAACTATCAAGATAAAAACCCCCTCCCATCGGGATAGGGGTGGGGATGAGGGGTTTTTACGGCAGGAACGACCAGCCGTTGCGGTACTTGAGCAACAACATTTTTTCCACCAGCACCTTGTTGAAGTCGCCCAGCACATTGGGCAGCATGATCTGGAACTTGCGGGGCGGGAATAGGTTGTTACCGAAGATGATGACTTCTTTGTTGCCTGCATCCATCACGCACACTGCCGGCATGCTGCCAAAAGACTTGCAGTGCAGGTTGTTGACGTTGCCGTGCAGGATTTCTTTGATATTGGTGGTTGCGATTTTGGCCATCTCGTCGGTGGGGAAGCCGGTTTTGGGCACACCAAAGGCCACATCGCCTTTGAAGGGGTTGGGCACCTTGGCGGCCAGCCCTACCGCAAAGACGTTGGGATAGTGGGTGCTCTGGTAGCCGTCGGAGACTTCCACAAACCCTTTGGCATCCACCAGTTCAGGCGTTTTTTGCATCACTTCCACCCCTTCGAAGGGGGGAACCAGCATGGTGAACTTGGAAGGCAGCACTTCTCCGGTGGAGAGCACCACGCCATCGGGGCGTACTTCCGTAATGGCTGCATTGGCCCGATAGTCAATGCCTTGCATCTTCAAGAACATCTTGAGCATGGCCTCACCGCCGGTCATGCCGCCAATGCCAAAGTGGCCCAGCTTGGGTTCGGGCGTGACCCAGGTAATGCTAACCTGGTTACGTTTACCGGCTTTACGAACCTGATGGTCAAAGTTAAAGAGGTATTCGTAGCCGCCCCCATGCAGCTGGCCCCTGGAACGGCGCCAATCACTACCGGGCCTGGGTTTTCCAGGAATTTCTTGTAGGCTTCGTAGGTTTTCTCGGCATCGGGCGGGGTGAAAATGGAGTGGGAATAGCCTTTGGGCCCCAGGCCAGGCACGGCATCCCAGGCCAGCTTGGCGCCGGTGGCGATGACCAAGAAGTCGTAGTCGAGAACGGTGCCGTCGGCCAGCGCCACCTTGTTTTCCGAAGGTTTGATTTGGGTGGCCTCGCCAAAGATAAACTCGATGCCTCCACGCCGGAAGGTACTCTCTGCGTCAAAGGTAATGTCCGAAACCTTGCGGCGACCGAAGGGAACCCAGATGAGTTAGGGGATGTAAACAAACTCTTTTTGCCTCGAGACCACTATAATTCGTGCTTCTTTGCCCAGCTTGCGTTTGAGCTCAAAAGCGCTGGTCATTCCGCCGAAGTTTCCACCGATTACCAGGATGGTTTTCATAACTTGCTCCTTGGTTCACAAGTTACTTCATACCTATGGGGGGTATGAAGGGTCAGTTGTCCCGCTCACTGGTGCGTGGAGTTCCTCACCTCTATATTCGAATCTCTGACGATCTTCAGGTCTGTGCGCTGCTTACAGGCGTGGCAATCAACTTTTGTCTTTCTGCTTTGGGTGTACCTAAATCCTGCCTTGTGGTTGTACACTAAGTACTTGGCGACCCCCCGGGGTCGAACTTGAGGTGTGTTGTGGCAGAAATTCTGGAACGCGAAGGCTACAAGGTGAAAATCAAGGTAGAGGTTCCGGCCAGCCAGGTCGAGCAAACCTATCAATCCGTGCTGAACGAGTATGCAGCGCAGGTCAAGCTGCCGGGGTTCCGCCCGGGCAAAGCCCCCAGCAAGGTGATTGAGGCCAAAATCGGTAAGGAGTCGCTACTTGAAGAGGTAAAGGAGGCCCTGCGCGATGAGACCTTCCCCGAAGCTGCTAGGGAGCTGTCGTTGCTGCCGGTGGGGGCCAGGGTACTCGAGGAGAACCTGACTTTTGGACAGCCCTTTGTGTACACCGTTGAAGTCGAGAATTACCCCGAAGTCAAGCTGCCCGACTGGCAGACCTTCAAGCTCGAGGTCGAAACCCCCGAAGTGACCGATGAGGTGGTGAACCGCGCCCTGGACGATTTGCGCCACCGTTATGGCGAAATGGTGGCGGTGGATCGGGAAGCCCAGGAAAAAGACAATGTCTTCATCGAGACCGAGGACGGGGGGCGCTTTCCGGTGGTCATGGAGAACGCTCAACCTCACGTGCGCGAAGCCCTGCTGGGCAAGAAAGCTGGCGATGAAGTGATGGTACCCGTCAAGGACGGTGAAACCATCATCCGTGAGGTCAAGACCAAGGTACTGGAAGTCAAGGCGCTTCAACTACCCGAGCTGGATGACGAATTCGCCAAAACGGTGGGTGAAGATGACCTGGAAGCCCTCACCAGTAAAGTACGGGAGAGTCTCAAAGCTCAGTTTGAACGCGAGGTCCGCAACGCCAAGGCCAACCTGTTGCTGGACAAGCTTGCTGAGGCTATCGAAGTAGAGATTCCGCCTTCCATGCAGGCCCGCGAGGAGCAAAGCCTGCTGCAAAGCCTGGCCGATGACCTCAAACAGCAGAAACTTGAACTGAGCGACTATATCGCCCAGCTCAAGAAGGACGGTAAGCTCGAGGAGTTCAAGCAAAACCTCAGCGAGAGCGCTACCAAGCGCTTGCGCCGCTCGCTGGCTGTTGAGGCCCTGGCCGAAGAACTCAAAACGGAACTGAGTCAAGAGGAGTTTGGCGAGTTCCTGAACGAAATGGCTCGCTCCTACCGTACCACTCCAGCTAGCCTGCAAAACGAGTTGGGCCAGGATGCGATTGCCCGGCTACGTATCCAGCGTTTGCACGATAAAGCCTTACTCGAAGCACTGACCCGGATCGAGAGCCGATAAGCCGACAGATTGCTCACGGTAAACACTCCGTACACGCTCCCAACAGGGAGCGGGTACGGACTGGGACTCATAAGTCTGCAGACAGGAGCTAATTTTTCGCAGTGGTATTCGAAAAGCCCTCTTTGTGCGGTGAAAACTCCTTTATGTGCGCTAACGCCCTCTTGACCTGGCTTTCAGGCATAGAATAGAGCCGATATGGTAGTTCCCTACGTCATCGAACAGACTGCCCGTGGTGAGCGCGTCTACGATATCTATAGCCGCCTGCTCAAAGACCGCATTATTTTTCTGGGTACCCCCATAGACTCTCAGGTAGCCAACACCATAGTGGCGCAAATTCTCTTCCTGGCTGCGCAAAACCCCAATCAGGAAATCCGCATGTATATCAACTCACCTGGGGGGGACGTGGATGCCGGGTTGGCCATTTATGACACCATGCAGTTCGTCTCGGCCCCGGTCTCGACCATTTGTGTAGGTCTGGCGGCCTCCATGGGAGCCGTTCTGCTCACGGCGGGAGCACCCGGCAAGCGCTATGCACTGCCGCACTCCAAGGTCATGATTCACCAACCCTGGGCCAGGGGACTGGGCGGACAAGCTACCGATATTGCTATCCAGGCCGAGCAAATCCTCAAGACCCGTAAGGTGCTCAATGGCATCATTGCTCGCCACACCAATCAGCTTTTGGAAAAGGTCGAGCGCGATACCGAGCGCGACTACTACCTCACCGCCGAAGAAGCCGCCAGCTATGGGTTAGTAGATCAGGTGGTTAGCCGTGAGACGCAGTAAGCCTTCTTGCAGCTTCTGTGGGCGCAAACATCCAGAGGTGGCTCATTTGATCGAGTCGCCGCTGGGCGAGGTCTTCATCTGCAACGAATGCGTGGAGCGGGCCAACGACCTGTTGGAAGCCGAACCCAAGCAAAGCTTTGTCGGCCCCAGTCATCTGCCCAAACCAGCCGAGATCAAGAGCTTCCTCGACCAGTACGTGATTGGGCAAGAACTGCCCAAGAAAACCCTTTCGGTAGCGGTATATAACCACTACAAGCGTCTGATGCACCCCGAGGCCGAGGTGCAAAAGTCCAACGTGCTCCTCATTGGCCCCACCGGAACCGGCAAAACCCTGCTGGCCGAGACCCTGGCCCGCATGCTGGATGTGCCTTTTGCCATCGCCGATGCCACCACTCTGACCGAAGCTGGTTACGTGGGCGAGGATGTAGAAAACGTACTGCTACGGCTTCTGCAAGCTGCCGATTTTGACGTTCAGGCTGCCGAGAAGGGCATCATCTACATTGATGAAATTGATAAGATTGCTCGCAAGTCGGAGAACCCCAGCCTGACCCGTGACGTCTCGGGCGAGGGGGTTCAGCAGGCCCTCTTGAAAATTGTGGAGGGTACCATTTCCAATGTGCCGCCTCAGGGGGGACGCAAGCATCCCCACCAGGAGTTCATTACCCTCAACACCAAGAACATTTTGTTCATTCTGGGCGGGGCCTTTGATGGCCTCGAGCGCATTGTGCTTTCGAGGGTAGACCAGAACCCCATCGGTTTCACCCGCCCCAAGAAAACTGAAGAGAAGCCCGAGCCCATCCCGGAAGATCTGGTGCGCTTTGGCCTGATCCCCGAGTTTGTGGGCCGGATGCCGGTGATGGTGCAGCTCGAGGCCCTCGACGAAGAAGCCCTGGTGCGTATTCTGACCGAGCCCAGGAATGCCCTCATCCGCCAGTACCAGGAGCTGCTACGCATGGAGGGCATCGAAATACGCTTCACGCCGGCTGTGCTGCGCGAGATTGCCCGCCGGGCTCTCAAACGCGGGACGGGTGCCCGCGGCCTGCGGGCGGTGATTGAAAAAGCCATGGTGGAGCTGATGTTCGAGCTACCCGGTTCGGGGGTCTCGGAAGTGGTATTCGACCTGCCACACCTCGACAAGCCTTTGAAGGCGCTCGAGGAAGCCCGTCTTCGTCAGGCTTCCTGATTGCACCGCCACCTCGAACAGGGTTAAGGGTCTCGAGGCTGCCGCTCCTGCTTTTGAGCAAGCGCAATGGGTTATTGCTTCATGTACGAACAACACCCTATCGCGACCTCCATAGACGTTGCCGCCCATCCGGGCGGCCACTGTTCTTTCCAGGTCAAAACTTTCTTGAAGTCCTACCAACTCTGCGCGTGAGCGGCGCTAATCGCACCCTCCCTTGCCGCGCCAGGGGCGCGTCCGAGGGACTTGTATATCGCTTTTTGGTCACTTTTGAGCAGATCCAGTATCCGATGGCTCAAAAGATGTGCGGAGCGCTGAACAATCCAGCGCTCAGGTATTAGGGTTGTCCGGAGGCGCGATTATGGTTTGGCAGGGCTGCTGGTACCCCCCTGGTTGCCGGATGGGGTCTGGCCAGCCAGGGCCTTGTCCAGAATTTCACGCCAGCTATCGTAGGGGCGTTGCCCGGTAAACTTTTCACCATTAACGAAGAAGCTCGGGGTACCGGTGAGCCCAAGCTCGCCGGCTAGCTTCTGATCGGCGAGCACGCCCGCCCGCTTGCTGCCGGATTGCAAGCATTGTGAGAAAGTGGCCGGGGCTATCCCGATCTGGCCTGCCAAGTCGGCAAAGTAGTTGTCAAGCGCCGCTCCACTCAAGCCAGCCCATTGCAGTTGCGCCCGGAACAGCGCCTCGTGGTATTCGACGTACAGATTGTTGTCCGCTGCGCAGGCCGCGGCCTCGCCGGCCCGAATGACGTTTTCCTGTCCTCCAAAGGGAAAGTCGCGGAAAATGTAGCGTACCTTGCCGGTATCTATGTAGTCCCTTTTGATAAGCGGAAAAACATTGTTGGAGTGGTCACGGCAGTGGCCGCACAGGTAGTTGGAAAAGTCCACTATCGTCACTTTGGCCTCGGGGTTGCCGATGGCAAACTTGGCTCCTTTAGTGGCGTCTGCGGCAGAGACTGAGGGCTGGGGTCGGAGCACCATGAAGAGCACTGCCGCGATGACAATGGCCAGGAGTGCAACCGCAATAAAAAGAGTCCTTTGCATGCTTTAGATTCTATTGCTTTGGGATGAAAAAATGCAGAAGGTAGAGTGCTCTTCACAATAACGTGGTTTGTTACTTGAAATCTGGGAAGAAAAGGGGGATGGTTTTTACTGCTATGAAGCACTATGCCCGCTATCAGCATAGCCTAAAGGAGCTGTTTTTAAGGTCTTCGTCCTGATGGAAGACTGGCTCAAAGCTAACCAGGAGCGCTTCATGCCAGATTCGGTAAGTTCGTCGCCGAACGGCAGCGAACTAACCCGACCGAAGTTATCAGCGTAGTGGAGGGCGATACCGCCCCTTGGAAGGGAGACGCTTTCTTCGCCGACCGAAGGGAGGGGTATGCTCTGGGATTCAAAAAGATAGCTTCTGGATTTTTTGCTTTGGATAGCTATCTTTTTGAATCGGGTATTGGATTGCGCCGATCCTAGCGCAACAGGCTGTTCTTGGGAGTACCGTAGCGGCGAGATAGTTCTGCTCAGGCGTGCTGGGCATAGCTCAGCCCCAAGGGGAATCTGCCCGCGCTGCTCTCACCCTTGAGCGGGCTCAGTACAGTGGCCATTTTCTCCTCGAGGCTGCGCTATTTAGGTTTCAACTTACCGATGCTTCACCCCTTATCCATACCAGGTGGTCTCACTTTGGTGAAGCACTAGAGTTCCTTCTGGGTCACTCATGCGCGCCCAGGGTGCAGGGGTTGGCTCGAGGTTTGCCTTCCAGGTCGGTACTGGCGCATTGCTCGGGCTGGCCCTTGCCCAGGGCAGGGCTGCCGGCCCTGAGTCGGAAGTTGGCACTGGCGGGGTCGGTGCTGGGGTTGATGAAAAGGGGGTCGCCGACCAGGTCGGTGGAGCTTCGATTAGGGAAATTGGTGGCAGCAAAATACAGGTTTCTGCTAAACACGAAGTTCGAGACGCTAAAAACTGCTGTGGCTGCCCGGTCAGAACGGGCATAAACTACATTGTTGTAAAATCCGACATTCCCCGAAAAATACGCCGAGAGATCGCAGCAGATGCCCGGGGTTCTGGCGTTAGCATAGAGGGTATTGTTGCGCACCACTACGTTGTCGGAATAGAAAATATTAACCCCCCGTCCTCCATTGTCAAAAATCAGGTTATTCTCAACCAAAATGCGGCCCCGGTAAGGCACCCCAGGGTTGGTGCCGTAGTTTTGGGTGTTGCGGCCATCGTCCACAATAATCCCGTTGCCATCGGAGATGACCCGCTTGGCCGGATCGGGGTCGGAATAATAGAAGGGAATCCGGTTCTCGTTTTTGTAGACAATGTTGCCTCGGATGAAGATTTTGAAATCGGTGGAGCTATCGGAATTCCAGTTCTGGTAGGTCGAAATGCCGCTTTTATTCAGCGGGGAATAGAAGCCATTCTCGGCTACAACGTTGTTTTCGATATACAGATAATCGGCCTGGACACTATAGATGCCACCTCCCGGACAGCGCAGTACCCGGTTATTGCGCACTACGATGTGGTGTGAGCGCAGGTCGGGCTGCTGGTAGCGGGGGCCAATGCCCAGACAGCTACCGGCGGTGACCGGGTTATCCAGCACATTCATCTGGGAGCGGGCGTACTCGAGGCTCACATTGGCTGCATTGCCTTCTATGTCGAACCCTTCGATGGCTACATAAGAGACCCCCTCCAGCAAGATACCCACCCAGTTGGCCTCGAGTTTGATCTTGGGCCGATGCCCCGGATAGGCGCGATAGACAATCCACTGGTTGGCCGTACCCGAGCGCTTGATATTAAGGATGATGCTGTTGTAGGTGGAGTTGGTGTACTCTCCATTCATCACCAGTACCAGATCTCCCGGCTGGGTCTGGTTGGAAGCCCGTTGCAGGGTACGAAAAGCGCGGGTTTCACTCAGCCCA
>CALFDH010000002.1 GCA_937950405.1 uncultured Meiothermus sp. | reverse complement strand
GCGCGGCGAAAGCCGCACCCGCGGGAATAGCTCAGTTGGTAGAGCACAACCTTGCCAAGGTTGGGGTCGCGAGTTCGAGTCTCGTTTCCCGCTCCACAGTAACTTCCCTGCCCCCCATCTCCAAATGAGGTGGGGGGTTTCGTTTGGTGTCTTGGGCAGGTTTTAGGCTAGCGGTGGTGATCCACCTCGGGCAGGTACATGCGCCAGGCCTCGGGCAGGTGGGGCAGGTCGGCCACCAGCAAAAGGCTGTGGCGTGGGGCGATGGGGCGGCGGGCCAGGCGCATGCCGGCTTCCTCGGGGGTGCGGTTTTTCTTCTTGAGGTTGCAGGGGCGGCAGGCCGCGACCAGGTTTTCCCAGATACTGCGGCCCCCCCGGCTTTTGGGGAGGACGTGATCCACGGTGAGTTCGCCCCCCCGCCTGCCGCAGTACTGGCAGGTGTAGGCGTCGCGGCGCAGGATGTTGCGGCGGTTAAGGGCAAGCCGCCCCGGAGGGCGGCGAACCAGACGTTTGAGGCGGATGATGCTGGGAACGGGGTAGGGCTTGCTGGGAGTTCGTAGGTACTCGCCGCTTTCCTCGACGACCTCGGCGGTTCCGTTCATTACTAGGATAACGGCCCGCTTGACGCTGGCCAGGCCCAGGGGCTCGTACCCGGCGTTGAGCACCAGGATGCGGGGGGAGTCGAGATTCACGGTTTACAGGATACTCGAAAAATGTCAGAGGATTCTAGAGCAATGCTTCACAATGCACATGGCACGATTCAACTCGCCACTTTTGCTGGCAACACGGTTTTCAAAAGGATATTTTCGGGAGGGTAGGGGAACCGTGAGGCCGGTGAAACCCTGAACCAACACCCTTTTGCCGCAGGCGCGGCTGCTACAATCGGGTGTTATGGGTCGTTTGATTCGCGGGCTGGCAGCCCAGGGCAACCTGCGGGTGCTGGCCGTTGAAACCACCGATATTGCCGAAGAAGCCCGCATGCGCCACCAGCTTTCCCCCACCGCCACGGCAGCGCTGGGCCGGGCAATGAGCGGGGTGTTGCTGCTCACCTTTTTGCTCTCCAAAACGCCTAGGGAGCGGGTGAGCCTCCAGTTTGTGGGCGATGGCCCCCTGGGGGGGGCGGTGGTGGAGGCCGCCCCCGATGGGTTTGTGCGGGGGTACGTCAAAAACCCCCAGGCCCACCCCCCCCTGCGGGCGGACGGCAAGCTGGATGTGGGCGCGGCCATTGGCCGGGGTGAGCTCAAGGTAGACCGGCTTCTGTCCAACGAAGAACTTTACCAGTCCAGCGTGGAGCTGGTGAGTGGAGAAATTGCCGAGGATTTGGCCCGTTACTTGTGGCAGTCTGAGCAAATTCCCTCGGCGGTGATGCTGGGGGTGCGGGTACACGGGGAAGGCGAGGTGCAGATGGCGGGCGGTGTGGCCATCCAGGTGCTGCCGGGCTGCCCCGAGGAGGTGATTGCCCGCCTCGAGCACAACCTGCAAGGCCGCACCAGCATTACCGATTTGTTGCTGGAGCGGGGCCTCGAGGGGGCCGTGCTGGCCCTGATGGAGGGCCTGGACTACGACCCCACCGACCTGAGCGTGGTGGGATTCCGCGAGGGGCACATCCCACTTTCGTTCCGCTGCCGTTGTAGCCGCGAACGGGCCCTGAATGCGCTGGTTTACTTCTCGCCCCAGGAGCGAGAAGAAATGATTGAACAAGACGGCGGGGCAGAGGTGCTGTGCCACTGGTGCGCCGAGCGATACCAGATTACCCCCGAGGAAATCCGCTCCCTGCCGTTGGGGGAGGGTTTTGTGGGCGAGGTGCCCAAGGCCTAGAGCGGTTGCCGCGAATATCCAGGACGGCGTTTTTCCGTGCTGGGTATATTACACGATAGAGTGACAGCCGCGGGAGCTTGCTCCGAATACCCCACGTGGCATTTCACCCCAGGGTTGTTTCCTGATACCAGGATTCGGTTAGCTTGTTCGCCGAATGCTGATACCAGATTCGGTTAGTTCGTCGCTGAACGGCGGCGAACTAACCCGACCGAAGGGAGTGCTCTAGGATTCAAAAGGATAGCCTCTGAAAATCTCTGGTTTGGGTGATTATCTTTTTGAATCCGGTATAACGAGCTAACCAGACCGAAGGTAGACCTTTTTTAGGAAGGGGTATGCTTCAGGATTCAAAAAAGACAACCTTTGGGGCTTTTGGTTTCGCAAACTGTCTTTTTGAATCTGGTATCAGACCCCTTTAGAGAAACCGGGCCCTCGGATAGTCCTGCATGACGCCTTGTTTGAATTCTTCATACCTGGCCTCTTCTACCAGCGCGACCGTTGAGCCGCCAAAACCGGCCCCGGTCAGGCGGGCACCCACCGCGCCGTGGCGCAGCTCGGCTTCTATAAGCTGCTCTAGCTCGGGAATGGAAACCTGGTAGTCGTCGCGCAGCGAGACATGCGAGGCCACCATCAGTTCGCCAAAGCACCGGACGTTGCCCTGTTCCAGCGCTTGCACCCCATCCAGCACCCGCTGGTTTTCGGTTACCACGTGGCGGGCGCGGCGGTTGAGGGGCTCGGGCAGGGCGTGGATGCGGGGGAGTTCGGCGGGGGAAAGTTCGCGCAGCGACTGCACCCCCAGCAGGGCACAGGCCTGTTCGCACTCGCTTCGGCGGGTGTTGTAGCCCGACTCGGCCAGGCGGCGGGGCACGCTCGAGTCCACCACCGCCACCCGGTAGCCCTGGGGCAGGGGCACCAGCCTTGTGGTGAGGTCGCGGGTGTCCAGAAACAGTGCGTAGCCGGGCCGCCCCACCGACGAGGCCATCTGATCCATAATGCCGCAGCGCACCCCCACGTACTCCACCTCGGCTTGCTGGGCCAGCAGGGCAATCTGTACATCGTCCAAAGGTAGCTGATACAGTTCGCGCAAAGCCCGCAGGGTGGCCACCTCCAGCGCCGCCGAGCTGGAAAGCCCACCGGTCATGGGTACTTCGCTCCGGACATGGGCCCTAAGGCCCGGTACGGGGTGGCTATGCTTGCGCAGCACCCACACGCAGCCGGCGAGGTAGTCGAGCCAGTCGCCCTGTTTGGCTTCGGTTAGCCCCCGGCTTTTGCGCTCTTTGAAGTTTTCTGCATAGACCTCGAGGCCCTCGGCAGGCGCGGCTTCAAGGTAGGTCTGGTAGGAGAGGGGCGTGGGGAAGACAAAGCCCCCGTTGTAGTCGGTGTGTTCGCCCAGCAGGTTGACGCGGCCCGGCGCCGAGACGCGCACGGTGGGTTCAGTGCCGAAGATTTCCTTGAACGTGCTCATTCCTTGCTCCGTGGTGCGCTTTAGTTGCGCCCGTATGAGGTTTAGAGATGAATCTAGGCTGCGGAAAATCAGGCTCCGGGCGGAATACCCGAATGATTTTCGATCACGCCATTATCCAAAACATAGGCGGGAGGCACTTAGCCCTCGAGCACCCCCGGGCGTGTGCGCCCTGCTACCTCGAGGGCGGGCCAGGCGGGGTCGTGGGTGAGGTTTTCCAGGCCGGTTTCGGTGAGCAGGAAGGTGTCCTCGACCTTGGCGCCGGGCAGGCTGGGGTTCCAGGCCAGGGCCATGCCGACCTCGAGGCGGGTGGGGTTGTCGGGGCGGGCCAGCACCTCGCGGCTACGGTAGCCGGTCAGGCCGCCCTGGTGGTGGTTTTCAAACTCCTCGGCGCGGCCAATGCGCCGGTAGGCCAAGCGCATCTGCTCCAATACCTCGCCTAGGGTGGCCCCAGGCCGGGAGGCCTCGAGTGCAGCCGCCTCGACCTGGCAGATTTGCTCGTTGAGGCTGTTGGCTTCGGGGTGCCCAAAGCTCCGCAAGCGGCTCACGTTGGCAAAGAGGCCGTGCCGCCGCCCGCAGATAACCCCCATAAAAAGCCGCCCCAGGGGCCGCCGGGTGGGGATGGGGTGGCGGTAGCGAAAAAGCCGCTCCTCGCCGGCCACCAGCAGCACCAGGGGCTGAATACCCCGGGTAAGAAGCTCCTCGCTGGTGGCTCCGGCCAGGTCGTACTCGCTCCAGCCGGGGTCGGCAAAGCGAAGGCTCTCGCCCAGGGCCATGGCCGCCTCACGGCCCAGGGCACGGTAGCGCTCCTGCTCGGCGGGGGAGAGCACCAGCCGCAAGGGGGTGAGGTCGTGCTCGAGGTCGCTGGGCCCCAGGGGGGCCGGGGGGCTGTACCAGGGGTAGCGGAGTACCTCGAGGCCCGGCGTTTCTTCGTCCAGGAGCCGCCCCACCTCGATTTGCGAGGCATGCAGGCGCACCGCCTCGGGGGTGACCTCGAGCCAGGCCGCTACCGGGCGAAAGGTGACCACCGTATTGTCGCCGCCCCCCGTAAGCCAGGCAAAGTTCTCCGGTTGCTGCACAAAAAAGCGCTCGAGGCCATGGTTTTCCATCCAGGCACGCAGACGGGCCAGTGCATAAGGGTTCATATCTCAGCCTATCGCGTTTATGTTACATGAGCCTGTAGCAAGTCCAGAGTCCATGGTCTATGGTCTATAGCCGATGGTCTAGTGCCACCTAGGAAGTGGAGATAATCGCAGAAGCCGCCGGGGAGGTTTTATATCTCCACCGCCCGCAGCACTTTGGCGGTTTCCTCGGGCAGGGCATCCATGGCAAAGGTGCCGGCGGCAATCTCGGTGCCGGCCAGGTACTTGAGCTTGTCGGCGGTGCGCAGGGCCGGGTAGAACTCTACGTGAAAATGAAAGACCGCCTCGGCCCCCCTGGGGGCGGCGTGTAGGGCCATCACGTAGGGCATGGGCTTCTGGAAGAGGTTATCCAGCTTCTGTACCACCTGGCCCAGCATCCGGGCGAAGCTCTGGGTCTCGGCCTGGCTGAAGGTCCACAGGCCGGGGTGGAACTGCTTGGGGAAGACCAGCACCTCGTAGGGGTAGCGGGCATAGGGGGGGATGCAGGCCAGGGTGTGTTCGTCCTCGAGCACGGTGTAGGGGCGCAGGTGGGGCAGCAGGTCCAGCAGCACCGGGCTTTTCTGGAAGGCCTCGAGCTCTTTTTGCAGGATGGGCGGAACCCACGGGTAGGCGTAAATCTGCCCGTGGGGGTGGTGAAGCGTCACCCCCATCTGCTCGCCCCGGTTCTCGAAGGGCATCACGTACTGGATGTGTTCGCGGGCGTAGAGGTCGCGGTAGCGGTCGGCCCAGACCTGCACCAATAGCTCGCGCTGCTCGGGGCTGAGCGAGGCAATGCTGCCGCTGTGCTCGGGGGTGTAGACCACCACTTCGCAGTCGCCCTTAGCGTCGCGGGTGGGGATGGCAAGGCCCTGGGGAGGTTCTCCTGCGTAGGGCGAGAGCGAGGGCCAGCGGTTCTGGAAGACGGCAATCTCGAAGTCCTCGAAGGGGATTTCGGTGGGAAAGCCGCCGGGCTTGCTGGGGGCTAAGGGGTCGTATTCCTTGGGGGGCAGGAAGGTGCGGCCCTGGCGGCTGGCGGCAAACACCACCCACTCCTGCCGCAGGGGATGCCAGCGGGCGTGCGACTGGGCCTGGCCGGTGTTTTCCCCCTCCTCGAGGGCAGGCAGGGTGTGGGGCGCCAGCCCATACAGGTAAAGCAAGCGGCCATCTTTTTTGGGATAGGTGCGTTTGTGCATCATAACCTCAAAGGTCGGTGGCGTAGATAGATTGTGGCGATACAGGTGCGCTAGGTCTGATTCCGCCCTATCTGGGGTACCGACTACAGCCAGCTCGAGAAATCCACCTCGCGCTCGCCGATTTTGAAGCCGTAGGGGCCGGTCTGTTCGATGCTGGGGGTGGCCTCGAGCCAGGCCCTAAGTTGCTCCCGCTCCTCGTCGTCCAGCCATTCGGGGGGGTCGGAGGTGGCCTTGAAGCCCGAAACCAGCGCCAGGTCTTGCAGCACTGCGCGCTCTGCCGGGGTTAGCAGGTTGTAGCGGGTGCGGAAGTAGGCCACATCGGGGTCGGTGTGTACCAGGGGTTTCAGCCAGAGCCGGTGCAGGCTGGTTCGCAGGGCGTTGTAGGCGCTGGGGCCGGTGGGGTCGTGCAGGAACACCCGCCGGTCTTCGTTGTCCCAGTAGGGGGCCACATCCGGCCCAATACGAAGCCCGTCTACCAGCCCCAGCGAGGCGATGATGGGGGCCCCGCAGGCCAGAAGGTACACATCCTCGCCGGCGGCCTCACGGAGGATTCGCAGTGCCTCGCGGTAGGCGTCCTCGCGCAACTCCCCGCCCGACCTTTTACCGGGAAGGGCCGCCGCAAACAGAAAGTCGAGCTTCAGGTAGCGGTAGCCCCAGCCCCGCACCGTCTGGATCAGGCTGCGCAGCCAGTACTGCACTGCCGGTAGGGTTACGTCCAGTGCGTAGTAGCCGCCCCAGTTGGTGCCTGCCGAGACCAGCTCGCCCTGCTCGTCGCGCAAGAACCAGTCGGGGTGTTCCTTGAACAGGTTGGAGCTGGGCCGGGCAATAAAGGGGGCCAGCCAGAGGCCGGGGGTCAGGCCCTGGCTCTGGGCCCTGAGCGCAATGGCGCTCATGCCGGAGGGGAACTTGTGGTTGGGCTCCCAGTCGCCCATGTTCTGCTGCCAGCCGTCGTCTACCTGAAACACCTCGAAGGGCAGCCCCTGCAAACCGGCAATGGTCTGGAGCAGCTGGCCTTCGGAGATGTCGCTGTAGTAGCTGTACCAGCTACACCAGACTCGGGGGGCGGCCTGCTGGGCCCGCACCCCCAGGGTGGTGGCGAGCAGTTCGGCGTAGCGGTTCAAGACCTGCGGGGCTTCGCCATAGGCTAGGAACCACTGCATCTCGTGATCGCAGGTGCCCTTCAGGCTCAGGCGGTCGGCCCCGACGCGGGCGCCAGGCCGTAAGGCGCCCAGCAGGAGCATCCGCCCGTCGTAGCCCTCGAGGCCCCCCAGGCCACTACCGCCGTGGACGGGCGAGAGGGCGTACGCGGGGTCGTCGCACTGGGGGCGGCGTTCGGGCGGCAGGATGGGCCGGGGGTTTTCCTTGAGGCTGACCCAGGCGGCCTCGCTCCAGCTCTGCCAGCCGTGCTTGAAAAACATAGTGCGGCCAAAAGGATGCCCAATCTGAACGGTCTTGCCGTGCAACAGATAGCCGCCCAGGGTCTCCTCGAGCCTCCCTGCACTGATGTTGAACTCGTAGCCCTGAATCTGCATGCTTACTCCGCTTTCCAGATGCAGAAATTATAGGCCTCGAGGGTGGGGCCTCCTACCAGGAACCGAGCACCTGCGGGGGCGGGGGCGGGTAGGGGCTGGTCGCTGTAGTTGAAGGCAAAAACCCAGTCGCCCCGCCGACGAACACGCACACCCTCGGGTACGGGACGAACCGGCAAACCCAGGTCTTGGGCCAGCGAGCCCAGGTAGCTTTGCAGGAAATCCTGGCCCGGCCAGAAGGCCAGGTAGTGGTGGTTCTGGTGCTGGTACAAGGCCCCCCTGCCATCGCCAAAGGTGGCCTGGGGCGGCAGCTCCGATTCAACCCACTCCCGCCACACCTCGGCTGGCCACTCCTGGCCGTTCCAGCGCACCGGCTCGGACAGCCTAGGGCGGGTACTCTCCACCCGCGTCACCCTGAGCGGCAGCAAGTCCTGCAAGCGCCCCGGCGGTAGGGTGGGCGGAATGCCCAGATGCTCGGTTTTAGAACCGCTCCGGGGGCCCCACACCACCACACCCCGGTAGTGGCGGAAGGCTTCCAGGGCGGCCTCGGAGACCATGGGCAGGCTGGGCACCACCACCAGCCGGTACGGCTCCAGGCGGGCCCCGGGGGGCACAAAGTCCACGTCCAGGCCCAACCCACGCAGCGCTTTGTAAAACACCCAGACCAGGTCGCGGTACACAAACGCCCTGCCCTGGGGCTGAATCCGATAGACCCAGTCGGCCTCGTAGTCGAAGACCAGCGCCACCGGGGCGGGGCTGCTGGGGGGCAGGGGGCCCAGGTTCTGGAGCTCCTCTGCCACCCGTGCAGCCTCGAAAAAGCCCACATCCGGCTCAAAGTCGGGGCGGTTCAGACCGGCGTGGAACTGCTCCTGGGCCTTGGGAAACTGCCGCCAGCGGAAGTAGCTCACCACCTCGGCCCCGTGGGCCAGCGCCTCCCAGGTCCACAGCCGCACCATGCCGGGCGCGGGGGAGGGGTTGTGGTGGGCCCAGTTCACCGGCCCCGGCTGCTGCTCCATCACCCACCAGCGGGGCTTTACCCCGCGGTAGAGGTCGTGGTGGAAGGCGGCCATGTCGGGGTGGCCGGTGCGGGCGTAGCGGACTTTTTCCGCTTCGGTGCAGGGCAGTACGTCCATGTCGGTAAAGCCCAGGGGGTAGCTGTCCCACCCGGCGATGTC
>CALFDH010000001.1 GCA_937950405.1 uncultured Meiothermus sp. | reverse complement strand
CGCCCCGTGCGTTGCCTAAAGTTGCCTATACGCCTAAAGTCGGCATCAAATGCCCATTACCTGATGAGGGGTGGCAATCAGGTCTACGGTGCGCTCTGGCGGGCAGGGAAGGTGCTCAAACACCATCAGGGTATGGGCCAGGGTGGCCCAGGGGGCGGCCACTTGCAGACCCTTGTAGGGAAAGCCATAGCCCTTGCCAATCCAGTTGCGCTGTTCGTCCACCGCTACACTGCCTACCAGAACCAGGTCAATGGCGGTTTGCTCGAGCTCGACGGGTTTGCCCAGCTGGGCGATTTCCCGCACCCGTTTGAGCTGGTGGGGTAGAAGGCCCTCCAAGCTCAGGTACTTTCCGGCTTTGTCCGGGTGCGGCATCAGGACGATTTTTCCAGACTTCAGGGCGGCCTCCCGCAAGGGTTTGAGCACCTGGTCGGGGCCGGCCAGTACCACCGTAGCCAGTTGCCACAGCTTCAAGTCCATCAGGCGTTCGGCAGCCCGGTTGGCTCCCACAAAATTGGGGTGGTGTCCGTGGGGTGGGGTGGGGTAGGTGCCGGCCCTGTGCTGCGCCAGGGCGCTCCAGACAATTTCGCGCACTTCACCTTGCGTCACGCTGGCAGTATATTGCGCTCTTCACAGACGTGGCCGCCCATCCCGGCGGCCACTGTTCTGTCCAGGACAAGGCTTACTTATAGCCGGATGCCTTGAAATACGCGAAGAGCGCTCTATCGCATGGCGATTCATGGCTGGCCGGTGAGCAAGAGGCGCAGAAATGTGGCATCCGAAAAGTTCGTTCTACGCCCCGCAAGCCTTTCTAGAACGCCCTCGGCCTGGCGCACCACCACCAGCCTGAGCTTGCGGCTAATGTAGAGCCGTTGGTCGCCGGCCCCTGCCGCAACCGCCAGGTCGTCGGGCAGATCAGGGGAACCCGCCAGTGTGTCTATGCCCTGCCCTAAACGGCCTATGGCGGCCCGCTCTGCCGGGCTGATGGGGCGGCCCAGCCACCAGGTCAGGCCGTAGATGGGGTTGACCCTCGAGGGCTCAAAGCACTTTTCCAGGAGTGCGGCGTCCACAACACGCCGCCCCTGCCAGACCCCTTCGTTTCGCACCAGCTCCCCAAAGCGGGCCCAGTTGCGGGCGGTCAGGAAGGCCCCGGAGGGCAGGTGGGGGTTGCCGTCAGGCCCCCGGCGCCAGAAGGCGTACTCGAGTCCAATCGGCTCGAACAGGCGGCGCTGCAGGTACTGAAGCGGGTCGCCCTTCAGTTTTCGGCGCATCAGCTCTCCAAAAATCTGGAAGGGAATGGGGCCATACGAAAACCGCGTGTCCGGGGGTGCTTCGGCAGGGGTTTTGATGGCGGTCAGGTAGGTGGGGGGGCGGGCCAGGGTGCCGCCCGGAATGCCGCTGGTCAGGTGCAATAGCTGGCTCAGGGTGATTTGTGAACGCAGGGGGTCGCCTTGCCACTCGGTCAGGGTCTGGGCTAGGGGCTCGTCTAGCGAGAGGAGCCCGTCCTGGGCAGCAGCTACGGCCATCACGCCACAAAAGCTCTTGGTGCCGCTGGCCAGCTCGTGGGCGCGGGTGGGGCTGCCCGTGCCGGGGTAATCCTCGAACACAATCTGGCCGTCTAGCATTACAAGGAGGGAGATGCCCCGGTTCTGGGCGGAGTAGGTGGCGGCCAGCTTGTGGAAGGCGGGGTTGGCTGGATTGGGTGCGGTTTGTGCGAATCCTCTGGCGCCGCTTAGCAAGGCGGCCAGCCCCTTGAGAACGGTGCGTCGGTGCATGACCAGAGCCTAGTCTCCCAGGCTGAAGTTTAGCTGAAGTGAAGGGGTTTGAGTTCGGGTAGTTTTTGCAGGTGTTCCCGGAAGGCCTCGAGGGTCGCTTTGCGCTCGGCTTCGCTCATTTCACCCGGCCCGTAGGCAATAAAGGGGGGCAGCACTTCCAGGCCACAGAAGGCCAGAATGCCGTAGTGGATGGGCTCGAGTACCCGCATAAGGTCGCGCTGGGGCGCTTGCTGGAAGTAGTCCTCGCGGGCCCCCACGGTGAGGCTCAGCATGGCCTTTTTGCCCCGCAGCAGACCATTTTCAAAAGAGTGCTCGTCGTCGTAGGCAAAGCCAAAGGCAAACACCCGATCTATCCAGCCTTTCATGATGGCGGGCATCCCGTACCACCAGTCTGGAAACTGAAACAAGAGCAGGTCGGCGCGGCGAACCTTGTCTATCTCCGGCTGGATTTCACTCAGGTCGCCCTGGAGCTCCCGCGCACTCAGCACGGGGTTGAAGCGCATGATGTACAAATCCGAGAGCAAAATGCTGTGCCCCGAGCGGCTCAGGGTGCGGACAGCCACGTCGCGCAGGGCTGCATTGAAGGAATTGGGGTTGGGGTGGGCATGGATGATCAATACGTTCATCGGCTCAAAGCCTACGGCCAAAAGGCCCTAGGCTGCAACGGGATGGCTTATACCGAATCCACCAGGACACCTTTCCTTCTCCCCTTGCGGGAGAAGGTGGCGACACCCCGCCAGCGGCATGCAGGAATGACATCAGGGGCGTCAATGGCTGCGTGTGGGGTGTCGCCGGAGGGAATGCCTTCAACGAATACCCGTGCCATTCCGAGGAGGCGTTAGCCGACGAGGAATCTGGTACGGCGCAAGGCTCGTGATTATTGGGGATGGTAACGCATCAGATTCCACGCTGCGCTCGGAATGACACTTTTGAGTGGATTATTGTGCCTTTTGCGTTACCGTTCTGAGTAAGCGACCAATGTTCTGTCCAGGATAAAGCTTTCTTACAGTCGGATGCCTTCAAATTCGTGAATAGCGCTCTATCGGTACAGTTCCCTGGCAATGACCAGCTTTTGAATCTCGCTGGTGCCCTCGTAAATTTCTGTGATTTTGGCGTCGCGGTAGTAACGCTCTACGCGGTACTCGCGGTGGTAACCATAGCCGCCCAGAATCTGTACAGCGTCGCGGGTCACGCTGACCGCCACATCCGAAGCGAATAGCTTGGCAGTGGAGGCCTCGAGGGTAAACTTTTCGCCCCGGTCCTTCCTGGCCGCAGCTTCCAGAACCAGCGCCCGCGCGGCGGCAATGCGGGTGTGCATCTCGGCCAGCTTGAAGCCAACCCCCTGAAACTCCCGAATCTTCTGGCCGAACTGGGTGCGCTCGTCGGCGTACTGCCTGGCTATCTCAAAGGCAGCGCGGGCCATGCCTACCGCCTGGGCAGCAATCCCAATGCGCCCGGCGTCCAGCCCGGCTAGGGCCTGTGCCAGCCCCCGGCCTTCCTGCCCCAGCAGGCTTTCATCCGGTACAAAGACCTCCTCGAGGCGCACCTCGCAGGTATGCGCGGCATGGAGGCCCATCTTATCCTCGGGGCTACCAAAGCTGAGGCCGGGAGTGTCCTTTTCCACAATGAAGCTGCTAATGCCGGCTTCGCCCCGCGCCATGACCACATAGACCTGGGCCTGCCCGCCGGAGGTGACCCAGCTTTTGAGGCCGTCCAGTTGCCAACCGCCCGGCACCTTGCGGGCCGACACCTTGAGCGAGGCCGGGTCGGAACCGGCGTGGGGCTCGGTCAGCGAGAAGGCCCCAATCCACTCGCCCCTGGCCAGCGGCACCAGGTACTTCTTTTTCTGGGCCTCGGTGCCAAACTTGTTCAGCATGTACTGCGGCAAGCCCGAAGTGACCGAAAGAATGACCGCCACGCTGGGGTCGGCTGCCGCGATTTCTTCCATGGCCAGTGCCCAGGTTACCGAGTCGAGCCCGGCCCCGCCCCAGGCTTCGGGGGTGGTCATGCCCAGCAGGCCCAGCTCACCCAGCTTTTGGAGCTGGGGCCAGGGGTACTGCCCCGAGCGGTCGTATTCGGGGGCCATCTCCCACAACACCTCGCGGGAAACGGCCCGCACCATGTCCAGTACCATTTTTTGATCGGCGGTCAGAACAGCCATAAATATATCGTATCACCCAGCTTGTGTCGAAAAATCGTTATGGAATGGAAAGCCGAAGGCATTTCGTAAGATTGGGAGGGATGTTGAAGCAACGCGCACAATTGCTGATGGCGGCGGGCTTGAGCCTGCTCTTGTTGCCCCTGGGACTTGTCGTAAACCCTGAGCTTGGGGTGAAGGCGCTGCTGGGCGTTTGGCTGGGGGGTACGCTCATGGGCTTATTCGGCCCTACCTTTCGGGTTTTGCTGCTGGGAAGCGGGCTTTGTGCGCTGCTCGTTGCGGCGGTTGTCTTTACCCCGCTCACCCGGGCGCTGATGAACGGGCTGGTGGTTGACGAAGCGCCGCAAAAAGCCGACCTGATTGTGGTGCTGGGGGGCGGGATGCACTGTGGGGCGGGGGAGCTCGAGGCCTCCTCGCTGGCCCGCTTGGAGAAGGGCCTGGAGCTTTGGCGGGCCGGCTACGCGCCCCGCATCTCCCTCTCCGACACCGTGGGCGAGATTTTTGGCGATGCCCGCTGCCCTTCGCTGGGCCTCGAGGCCCGGGCGCGGGTGCAGGCTTTGTATGGTACCGAAGGCCCGGAAATTGTCCTGCTGCCCCAGATGCGTACCACCCGCACCGAGGCCCTGGCGGTGGCGGAGGTGGTGAAAGCGCGGGGCTATGAGCGGGTATTGCTGGTGACCACCCCTGCCCACAGCCGCCGGGCCGTGGGGGCCTTTCGCAAGCTGGGCCTGGACGTCGTGAGCGTGACCTCGAGCGAACCCCGCTTCGACCAAGCCCTCACCGCCCCCGCCGACCGATTACAAGCCCTGACCCCCCTCACGCGGGAGTATCTGGGTTTGTTGAAGTACCGCTTACAGGGTTGGCTGTAGGGTTTCCAGAATGTTTGGGCAGCGAACCAAATAAACCCAGCCTTCTGCCTGGCTCGAGGTGCGGCGGCATTCGCTACGGGTGCAGCGCAACCGGAACCACCCAACAGGCCCGGAATCAGCGGTAGGCTTGCAAAAACTGCTCGAGTTTCTCCCTGCCGGGCCGGAGCTGTTCCGGGGATAGCTGGGCCAGAGGGGTGTCGAGTTCTTCTACCTCGGCCAGGCTGGGCCGGGTGGGGTTGTAGTAGATCAAGCCGGTGATGAACTCGCCGGTTTCCTGGGCCCGGATGAGACGCTCCAGGGCTGCGAGTTTGTTGGTGGGGTCGTAGTCGGCGTCCAGGTTCCGCAGGCTAATCAGCGAGCCGTCGTGGAGCTTGACGGTGCGAAGCTCGCCCGGTTCCATGGGCTCAATCTGTATTTCTTTCGCAAAGGGGATGAAGCCGAGCTCGTGCAGGGGTTTTTCGTTTTTGGTGCCGTAGCCATAGCTCTTGGGGCTGTCGTCCTCGTTGTTGAAGGTCACGCAGGGGCTGATGATGTCCAGCACTGCCGTACCCCGGAACGAGAGGGCGGCTTTGATCAACTCGCGCACCTGCTTGGCGTCGCCCGCAAAGCTGCGGGCTACAAAACCGGCCCCGGCGATGATGGCCTCCATGCACAGGTCAACCGGTGGGAATTCGTTCTGGCCTGCGTATTTGAGCTCGAGGCCCTCCTCTGCAGTTGCCGAGAACTGGCCTTTGGTGAGGCCATATACGCCGTTGTTTTCTACGATGTAGACCATCCGCACGTTGCGGCGCATCAGGTGCTTGAACTGGCCCATCCCGATGCTGCCGGTGTCGCCATCGCCCGAGACCCCAATGGCTTTCAGGGTGTGGTTGGCCAGCAGCGCACCGGTAGCCACGCTGGGCATGCGCCCGTGCAGGGCGTTGAAGCCGTGCGACATGCCCAAAAAGTAAGCCGGCGACTTGGACGAGCAGCCGATGCCCGAGAGCTTGATGATCTCGTGGGGCCTCAGGTTCAGTTCGTAACCAACCTGGACAATCTGGCTGGAGATGCTGTTGTGCCCACAGCCCTTGCAGAGGGTGCTGGCGGCGCCGTCGTAGTCTTTCTTGCTCAGGCCCACGGCGTTGAGCTTGAGCGGGATGCGGTCGGAAGGCATTGGGTTTTCCATGAGTGTCCCCCTGGCAGTTTGCTATCAGAGACCGGCTTCTTCGCTCAGTAAGCGGGTCTTCACCCACTCGGCGGTAAGTGGCAGGCCGTCGAGATGGGCTACCGAGCGCAGGCGGGTGGCATACTCGGGCATCTCGTTTTGCAGGATGCCGTGAAGCTGCCCGTCGCGGTTGAGTTCAATAACGTACACCCGTTCGTGGGCGGCCACAAAGTCCCGCACGGCCTGGTTGATGGGCAGCGCCCGCAAACGCAGGAAGCTGGTAGGGAGCTGTTGGGCGAGGCGGTCGCGGGCCTCCTCAATGGCATAGCGGGTGGTGCCGTAGGCGATAATACCGACCCTGGCCGAGGGGTGCTGTTCAATGGCGGGCGCGGGTACCAGGTTGCGGGCTGTATCGAATTTACGGGCCAGTCGGGCCATCAGGCGTTCGTAGTCCTCGGCCCGTTCGCTGTACTGGGCCTGTTCGTTGTGGCCGCTGCCCCGGGTGAAGTAGGCGGCCAGGGGGTGGGGGGTGCCGGGCAGCGTGCGGTAGGGGATGCCGTCGCCGTCCACATCCTTGTAGCGGGCAAAACCGCCCAGAGCCTCGAGCTCGGTTGCGCTCAGCACCTTGCCCCGTTGCAGGGGCTCTGTGGGGTAATCGAAGGGTCGGCCCATCCAGTTGTTCATACCGAGGTCGAGGTCGGAGAGTACAAACACGGGGGTCTGTAGCACTTCGGCCAGGTCGAGGGACTTCCAGCCAAACTCGAAACTTTCTTCGATGGAGGAGGGGAACAGGACCGGGTGCTTGGTATCACCATGGCCCAGGGTGTAGGCAAACGAAACATCGCCCTGGCTGGTGCGGGTAGGGAGGCCGGTACTGGGGCCTACCCGCTGGATGTCCCAGATCACGGCGGGAATCTCGGCGAAGTAGCCGTAGCTGACGAACTCGGCCATCAGGCTGATGCCGGGGCCGCTGGTGGAGGTAAGGGCCCTTGCGCCAGCCCAGCCCGCGCCCATGACCATGCCGGCGGCGGCCAGTTCATCCTCGGCCTGGATGACCGTATAGGTGGGTTTACCATTTTCGTCCTTGCGCAGTTTGGGTAAAAACTCGCGCAGGGCATCCATAAAGCTGGTCGAAGGGGTAATGGGATACCAGGCCGCCACGCTCACCCCGCCAAACACCGCCCCCAAAGCGCCAGCCTCGTTGCCGGTCATGATGATGAGCCCTTCGGTTTTGTTCATGGGCTCGAGGCGGTACGGGTCTTGTTTGCGCAGGTTCTGGCTGGCCCATTCATGCGCCCGACGCACTACCTGCAGGTTGCTTTCCACCAGCTTCTGGCGGTAACCAAACTGCGCTCCCAGGGCTTCCTCCACAACCTCCAGGGGTACCCCCAGCATCCAGGCCACCACCCCCACATAGGCCATATTGGCAATGTAGGGCTTGCGCTTGACCGGTACGTCCACGCCCGCAATGAGCTCGCTCACGGGAATGGGGTAGAAAACCAGGTCGTCGCGTTTGGGCAGATTTTTCAAGTCAGCGTTATAGAGACATACTCCGCCTGCGGGCAACTCCTGAATGTCTTCAGCGGCGGTGACGGGATTAAAGGCCACCAAAATTTCCGAGGGTTTGCGGGCAATATATCCTTCGTGGCTCACCCGGATGTGGTACCAGGTGGGAAGACCCTGAATATTGGAAGGAAAAATGTTCTTGCCATGTACAGGAATGCCCATCTTAAAAAAAGACCGCAACAGGGTGAGGTTGGCGGTCTGACTGCCGGTACCGTTGGCGGTGGCTACAACCAGGGAGAAGTCGTTGATGACCGGCGAGCGGGTGGCATGGCCCGCCTCTTGCTGTCGTTCCAGAACGCTCATAGCACCTCCTAGTGCTTTGTCAGGCCAGCAGTTGGTCTGCCACACCATCCTATCGGAAATGGGTGAGGGGTTTGAGTGACTTTAGGCCCTATTTTTTGAGAAATCTAGCACAAGGAGAGTCCGATGGCTCAAGCCAGAAGTGCGCCATTGTTCCCCCGATCTGCGGCGGATGCAGTCAGAACCAGAGGCGCTGGACATCCGGTTCAAAAAGACAGTTTACACAACCAAAAGCGCAGGCGAGTTTCCTGGGATTTCCAGGAAAGTCCATTCAAACGGTTCCGAGGTTGCCCTTTCTGAGACTCCCAGCACCGTTTGCACAAAGCCACCTGGCGGTAGACTGGCTTATGCCCTCTATCACGCTACTCAACAACGCAACCGTGCTGGACGTTCGTTCGGGGGAACTTCTACCGGGTCGCCGGGTGGTGATCCGAAATGGCAGGATAGAGCGCCTCGAGCCCATGCAGGCCGAGGCACCCGAGGCCAGGGCAGCCGAGGTGGTAGAGCTTGACCTAGAGGGCCAAACCCTGCTGCCCGGACTGATAGACGCCCATGTGCACGTGCTGGCCTGGACAGCCAATTTGCGTAAGCTGAACAATGCCTCGCCGCACTATAACGCTCTGCGGGCTGCCGAGATTATGCACGAGATGCTGCTGCGGGGCTTTACCACTGTGCGCGACGCTGCCGGGGCCGACTTTGGCCTCAAGCGGGCGGTGGAAGAGGGGCTTTTGGCCGGGCCCCGGCTCTACATCTGCGGGCGAGCCCTGAGCCAGACCGGGGGTCATGCCGACAGCAGGGCAGCGGGTGAAAGGGTGGTCGAGACCGTCAGTACCCCGGTGGCGTTTGGAACGGTGGTGGACGGGGTGCCCGAAGTGAGGCGGGCGGCCCGTGAGGAGATTCGCCGGGGGGCCGACCACCTCAAGCTGATGCTGGGGGGTGGGGTTGCTTCGCCCACCGACCGCCTGACCAACGACCAGTTTTCCCGTGAAGAAATTCTGGCTGCCGTCGAGGAAGCCGAGATGGCCGACCTCTATGTGATGGCCCACACCTACACGGCCCGCACCGTCAACCGGGCCCTCGAGTGTGGGGTACGGAGCCTCGAGCACTGCAACCTGATTGACGAGCGCAGTGTGGAGCTGTTCTTGAAGCACCAGGCCTGGATGGTGCCCACCCTGGTCACCTATCAGGCGCTGGCCCAGGAGGGGGTCTCGGCTGGCTTACCCAAGGAGGTGGAGCACAAAATTTACCTGGTGCTGGACAAGGGCCTGGCCGCACTGGAGATGGCCTCTAGGGCCGGGGTGAACCTGGCCTACGGAACCGACCTGCTGGGGGCCATGCACCGGCGGCAGCTCGAGGAGTTCACCATCCGCGCCCAGGTACAGCCGAACCTCGAGGTTATCCGGGCCGCCACCCTCTACGCGGCCCGGCTGCTGCGGGCCGAGGGCCAGTTGGGCGAGGTGACCCCAGGGGCCCACGCCGATTTGATTGCGGTGGAAGGAAATCCCCTCGAGGATATCCGCATACTGACCGAGCCGGAACGCTTCCTCAAACTGGTGATGAAAGGGGGTCAGGTGTACCATCCGGCACGGGTTATTCAAAAGCGCCCGGTGTAGCTTGCCTCCAAAACAACTCGAGGTAATGACGCCTTTTTGAAGC
The DNA here is from genome assembly GCA_937950405.1 of uncultured Meiothermus sp. Classification (GTDB taxonomy): domain Bacteria; phylum Deinococcota; class Deinococci; order Deinococcales; family Thermaceae; genus Meiothermus. The sequence continues at coordinate 12,044 of CALFDH010000001.1, read as the reverse complement.
ATCCAGTCATCTCACCCTTCCCAGACTAGGCCGCCCGCGAAAACGAGAAGGGACAAGCAGACGAGCCTCACCCTGGTGAGGCACGGTTGTATACGTTGCGCCCGGGCTTAGCGCATGTTACGCACCACTTCTGATCTAGGTCGGTTTTGTCTTTGCGAAGAGCATTCAAATCCATCGGCGCAAAGCTCAGGTGTATTTTTCGCCGCGAACCACCTCTACGTTTTCCACAAAAGCAATCACCGCGTAGTTGGCAAAATATACCTCGGCCAGACGGTTCAGGATTTTTTCCGCCACAGAGGGGCTCACAATCGTTTCCAGGCGAATGTTGTTTCCCTCCCACTCACTCGCCCGCACCCCACGGCTGCCCTCGCCCCGGGCTGGTGTGATGGTGTAGCCCTTGGCGCCCAATTTTTTGATTTCCCGGACAAGCCGCTCTTCCAGGAAGCCCTCCGCAATGATGGTGACCAGTTTGAGCGAAACCAGGGCCATTAGCTACCTCCGTGCAGCCAGCGGGAAAGTGCAAAATAGATGGGGATTCCCAGGGTCAGGTTGAAGGGGAAGGTGATGCCCAGCGAGGCGGTGAGGTAGTAGCTTGGATTGGCCTGGGGCAGGGCAATGCGTACGGCTGCAGGGGCTGCAATGTACGAAGCACTGGCGGCCATGGTGCCCAAGACCATTGCACCCCCTACCGACATACCGGCCAGGGTCCCGAACCACACGCCCAGAGCGCCTTGTACAAGCGGCATCACGATGCCAAAGCCAGTCAAAAAAACCCCTACCGTTCGCAGATCGCGCAAGCGCTTGGCGGCTACCATGCCGAGCTCGAGCAAAAACAACACCAGCACCCCCCGAAAGGGGTCTACGAACACCGGAGCAATTTGCTTGAGACCCTCTGGCCCCGCCAAAAAGCCCATTACAGAGCCCCCCACGAGCAGTAAGATACTTTTGCCTGCAAAAATCTCCCGTACCGCCTCGCCTAGCGAGCCTTCGCCCAGGCTACGGCGGGCAATCAGCAGCGCAATCACAATGGCCGGGACTTCCAAAATGGCTACCAGGGTGGGCATAAAGCCCTCCACCGGTTGCCCGGCCGCCTGCATGAAGGTAGTGGCAGCGATGAAGGTCACCGCCGAAACCGAGCCATAGTGGGCCGCGATGGCGGCAGCATTCACCACATCGAAGCGCCCTATTTGCCGCAACACAGCGTAAGAGAGTAGCGGCGTAAGGACGCTCAGCACCAGCGTTGCCAGGGCGGGTTTCCACAGCTCGGCAAAGGGCGTGGTGGAAAGTGCAGCCCCGCCTTTGAGGCCGATGGCCAGCAGAAGATAGATCGAGAGGGTGGTGTAGAGCGCATCGGGGATTTTGAGGTCGGACTTGACCAGTGTGGCCGTGATGCCCAGGGCAAAGGCCAGCACGGCAGGGGAGAGCAGGTTGATACGGAGCAATTCCAGCGTATCCACTGTCCAGGATTCTACCGCTTTCTGACAAAGTTACGCAGGGCCGGCAGCATTCCAGAAATCTGCTTTGGCTTTGAGCGGGTGGTTCTAATACCAACTCTGCGCGTGAGCGGCGCTAAACGCGCCCCTCCCTTGCCGCGCCAGGGGGCGCGTCCGAGGGACTTGCATATCGCTTTTGGGTCACTTCTGAGCAGATTCGGTATAACTAGCAACCCAGGACACCTCCGTGGTCAAACGGCTGTGCGACGCTCTCCTGGATTGCGATGTCGGCCTCTGGCTTCCTCGCAACGACCTTTTATTCGCCAATGTTTTTGCGTGTATGCCTTCTGTAAGGTTCTGAACAAACGGTTGCAGGTGTGCGTGTAAGCAGGCTTATTCCAATTGCTCCAGAGCTTTTTCGATTTGCTGTTGTAGTGTTTCTTTTTGGGCAACCAGCCCCGCTTCTTGCGCCTCGAGGGTTTGCAGCGCATCCTCGAGCCGCTCCAACTCACCCACCAGGCGCGAACGTAGCCGACCCTCTTCGCCTGCGTTGCCCAGGGGAGCCAGGTTGCCCTGGATCTGGGTTTGTCGAGTGTGGATTTTTTGACGTTCCTTTTCCAGGCGGTTCTGCTCGGCCTCGAGGTTGTCGAGCTGCTCGTAAAGGGCGAGTAGAGCCTTGAGTTTGGCATAACTGGCCGAGTCGAGGTACTGCCCCTTGAAGTACGACTCCAGCGCTTGCATTTTTAGCTGACGAACCTCTTCACGGCGGGCTTGTAGCTGGCGTTCGGCTACCACAAACCGGGACTGGCTCTGGGCTTCACATAATACCCGCCAGCGGGCTACCTCGCTGGTGATTTCGGTGGGCTCGGGAGTATCGAATAAAGCGTATCCGGGCTGACGGTTGTGTTCAATCACAACCTCCACGGGTTTGCGGGTGTTGTTCTGGATTTCGTAGTGGGTGTGCTGAATGTTGTATTTCTGGATGAGTAGATAGCCAGGTTTGAGCAAGAGCTTGGCCGTGCGGTTTTCTCTTCGTTCCTGGGTGCGTACCTGCACGCCCAACTCCACTGCGTAGGCCACGATAATCTCCGCCCCGTCCGGGCTGTAGTCCAGCACGGCTTCGCCCGCGTATTCGGCCTCCTCGAGCACCGTGACCGGCCCACGCTCGAGCGAGAGCCCGGTGGTGTTTTTGAAGCGCAAGCTGGCGACGGGGTTTTTGGCCTGCTTGTGTTCGTTGAATAGTAGCTCCCGCCGCCCTGAAAGCCGGGCGCTAAGGATGGGAACCATGGCCGACTGGCCCCGCCGTACGCTTACCGGGTGCTCAATCCGATACGCAAAAAGCGCCCCCCGCTCGGTGCCGCTGGCGATGGCCTGATTGGACTTTTCCACCTCGTCGTCGATTCGAGCCCGCAAGGCGAGCGCCTGAGGAGCTGGCAAGGCCCTCTCATGTTCAAAGGATGGTTCCCTGCTTGCGCGTATTGCTTGATACTCAATAGGGCCTTCTACGGTGCGTTCTTCGTCCTCTATCAGTGGACGCTCGGGGGTATGGGGTTGGTGCAGGGCGTAGCGAAACGAGACCGGCATTCCAGCCACCAGCGATAGCTGCACCTTTTCCAGGTCTTCGTCCAGGGTGTTGTCGAAAAGCCCCCAGCCCTGTAGCAGGATTTCTCGGCTGTTGGGGTCGGGCGCGTTCTCTGGGCTGTCGGCCAGGAGCCGGTAGCTCACTCGCCAGGCCGGGGCGGGGCCAATGTAGCTTACCCGTAAGTCATGGCGGCCCTTGCTCAGGCGCAATAGGGCGCTACTACGCTCCTCGTTGGCAGCGGCGGTACGCAGAAAAAACTCCAGGTCGCGGCTGGCCCCTTCGTCCAGCAGGTCTAACCGCTCAACCTGGGGTAGCTGCAGCACTCGCACCATCTTTTCACCCGGCAGATACAAACTCAGCCGGCCCCGCTTGAGGTGCTCTTCGCCCTCGAGTTCAGCGCCGACCAACTGGCCTTCTAAGGTCTCGCTCCCCGCCCGTACCCGCACCAGGCGTCCGCGAAAAGCCTGGATCAGGTCGGTCAGGCTTTGCTCGGGGGAGAGCTTGAGGGGCTTGCGGCTCACTTTTGGGTTGCGATCGGACGGGGTTTCGAACTCCAGCCCCAGCACCTGTCCGGTCTGGCTAATCACCACTAGGCTCTTGAGAACGTCGTCCATGGCCGCGCGGGGGAACTCGAGGCGTAGTTGCTCCCCCTCAACAAGCCCTTGCCGCATAAAGAAACCCAGACCGTGCTTGTAAAAGGTAACCCGCCGGATGGGAAGGCTCATAGCTTAGATTAGCCCAAATGCCGCTTGAATTTCAGGGGGAACTGCCTTGGGGCGACCGCGCAGAGGGTCAACCCAGACCCACTCGGTCTGGCACTCCACCAGCAAGACCCCTTCCCGCACAATCCAGTTGTGGCGGGTCGCGCGAAAGCCCCGAAAAGCCACAATCTCGGTGCTAACCTCGAGTTCGTCTCGCAGAAGGGCCGAACGGTGGTAGGTGATTGTGTGGCGGTGTACTACAGGAATCACCCCCAGTTGCCGCAGGCGGGGCAGGCCCATCCCGACGCTCTCGGCGTGGGCGGTCACACAGTCTTCGATGTAGCGCAAGTAAACCGCGTTGTTGACGTGCCCCAGGCTGTCTATGTCGCTTTCGACAACCATCCTGCGATGACTGAAGCACCTTCTGGACTCCATCCCGGATAGTTTACCTGGCTGTCTGAGAAGGGTTGAACCATCCGCAAGCAACCGGCGGAATGTGGGGCTCGAGGTCTTTGATTCGCGCCCTTTCTGGGGGCTTACTACAGGTCGAATACCAGGTTGATCATCCTCGAAATCACTCCCCCAGTGACCGGCAAATGAGATGCCCTTGGTTTGCTCTACTGCCCCTGTCCCAGCGAATACCCCGGTTTGCCATCGAAGTTGTAGAGGTGTTCGGTCTTGATAAAATCCATCCCGGCGGCGGCAATTTTGCCCATCAGTTCTACAATGTCATGGTGATTGGGGGTTCCGTTCTGGGCCATGAAGCGCCCCCGCCAGTGGTCGGTGCGGAAGGTTTCGGGGAAACCCCCCGGCCATACCTTCACGCCCCGGTTGGTGATGAGTGCGAGCTTGAGTTTGGGGGTGGAGAGGGGCTCCAAAAGCCTGGCCAGCTCCTCGGGTTTGGTGCCACGCCAGTTGAAGAACACGTCAATCCCGACGAGCTCCTTGTGGGCCGGTTTGGGGTTCCGAACCATCAGGGGCACCATGGGTTCCTTGCTGGCCTCGCCAAACTTGGCCGGACGTAGCCGCTCGGGTAGCTGGCCCAACCGCTCGATCACCGCCTGGGCAAAGGCCTCGGTACCCACCTTTTTCTCGCTGACCCGCTCGTCGTAGATATCCGCCGTGTGGATGCCGTCCTCCAGGGTTCTGAGCCAGGCGTTCTTGATGCGGGCAGCAGCCTCGGGCTGCCCAATATGCACCAGCATCAGAATGGCTCCTTGTAAGAGTCCGGAGGGGTTGGCAATGCCCTTGCCGGCAATATCCGGTGCGCTGCCGTGTACCGCCTCGAACATGGCACAGTCGTCGCCCACATTGGCCGAGCCCGCCAGCCCTACCGAACCGGCGACCTCAGCTGCAATGTCCGACAGGATATCACCATATAGGTTTGGCGCCAGAATCACATCGAAGCGCTCGGGCATTTCGGCCAGACGGGCTGCGCCAATATCCACGATCATGTGCTCCTTGTGCAATTCCGGATATTCGGCCCCAATCTCGTTGAAGATCTGGTGAAAAAGCCCGTCGGTAATCTTCATGATGTTATCTTTGGAGATGCAGGTGACCTTTTTGCGCCCATTCCGACGGGCGAACTCGTAGGCATAGCGCACAATGCGCTCGGTACCCAGCTTGGAAATGAGCTTAAGGGCCATGGTGACCTCTTCGGTTTGCTGGTACTCAATACCGGCGTAGAGGTCTTCTTCGTTCTCCCGCACAATCACCAGGTCAATGGACTTGTGCTTGGTAGTGACGAAGGGCTCGTAGCTTTGCACGGGGCGCACATTGGCATACAGGCCAAGGGTTTTGCGCACGGTCACGTTGAGGCTTTTGTAGCCCCCACCCTGGGGGGTGGTGATGGGGGCCTTGAGGAATACTTTGGTGCGCCGCAAGCTTTCCCAGGCGCTCTCCTCGATACCGCTGGTGTGTCCGCGCTGGTAGACATTCTCGCCAATCTCGATGATTTCGGGTTCAATCTCGGCCCCTCCCGCGTCCAAAATTTGCAGCACTGCCCGCATAATCTCCGGGCCGATGCCATCGCCAAAAGCTACCGTGATGGGTGTTTTGCTCATTTTTTGTCTCCTTGCGCCATAGGGCGCTTGAAATTCAATCTAGGTCAACCAAGTGCAGGAAAAATGGGGTTGCGTTATGGTCATTTTTTGTTACACTGCACTTTATCCTGGGAAATAACAGCTTTTTGAGCTATGCAGATTGCTCTAAAAGCATTTTGCCCTTGATAGCGCTTGCGGTGAGCGAAGAGACTAAATTCCCTTTGAGGACGGGCTGGCGTCCGTACTCCATCCCCTTCTCGTTTTTGTGGGCGGCCACGTCTGTGAAGAGCGCGAAACGTCCTGAGCCGGACAAAAAGTCTGCGAAGGGCGCGTTAGCGTGAAGTACCTTGGGTCAAGCGTAACTGTAACGTGCGATAAACTGCGTATCAATGGACATGCCTCATTACCCCCTGGTTGGTATCATCATGGGCTCCAGGTCAGACTGGGAAACCATGCAGCACAGCGCACAAACCCTGGAGCAACTCCAGATTCCTTACGAGGTGCGGGTGGTTTCGGCCCACCGAACCCCGGACTTGCTGTTTGAGTATGCCGAGCAAGCCGAAGCGCGGGGCCTCGCGGTCATCATTGCCGGGGCCGGTGGGGCAGCTCACCTCCCCGGCATGACAGCCGCCAAAACCAGCCTTCCGGTGCTGGGGGTTCCGGTGGAGTCCAAAACCTTGAAGGGGCTGGATTCCCTTTTGTCTATCGTGCAGATGCCCGCGGGCGTGCCGGTGGGCACCCTGGCGATTGGCCGGGCCGGGGCGGTGAATGCGGCGCTATTGGCAGTGAGCATTCTGGGCAACAAATATCCCCAGTGTAAAAGGGCACTGGAAGTCTACCGCAAAACCCAGACCGAGTCGGTTCTGGCCGCACCCGACCCCCGTCGGGAGGGGTGATGGGGCCAGAGCAGGTTTTTGACAGGAATCAGGCGAACCATGCCCTAAACTAAGAAGGGTGAGCAAGGGCAAGCAAGCCTATCTGCGGGCACTGCTGGCAGCCGTGCTGGCTGGGCTTCTGATTATGGGCTTGCACAAGCTACCCCCGCCCTGGGGTTTATTGCTCGCCGGAGCACTTTTTGTAGCCCTGGTGGGGTTTTTGTACAGGCAACTTAGCCTATTTGAGCGAAAATATCAGCATTCCGAACGCCAGGCGGAGGAAGTGTTTGAGGGCGCCAAGCTGCTGGTTGTCAAGCTCGATCGGGAGGGCCGGATTGTTTTTTGTAACCGCTATTTCCTCGAGCTTACCGGTTGGACATGGCCGCAGCTGGCCGGGCAAAACTGGTTCGATTGGTTTGTTCCTGTTGAAGAGGGCGTCCGGGAAATTTTTGAACGGGCCATGACGAATGGTGAACTGGTGCCTCAGTATAAAAACAACATCCTGACCCGAAACAAAGAACGCAGGCGGGTTTTGTGGAATAACGCCTTGCTGCGGGATGAAAACGGTCGGGTTATTGGAACCTTCTCGGTTGGGCAAGATATTACCGACCTCGAGCTTGCTGAGGCAGAGCGCCAGAAAAGCGAAAAGATCCTCTTACAGATTGCCGATACGGTGCAGGATGTGGTGCTGTTGCTCGACAATCAGGCCAACATCCAGTACGCCACCCCCTCCATACATTCGGTGGCAGGATTGAAGCCCGAGGAGGTGCTGGGCCGTTCGGCCTACAGCGTGCTCGGCGAAGAGCAGGCCCGCATCTTCAGGGAGATGACCCAGGCGGCCACACCCCAGGCGCACACGGCCCAGGTCGGTTTTGTGTATCAGCACCCCGATGGCAGACCACGGGTGCTGGAAGCCTCCATCAACTTCCTTTTCACAGAGGCGGTGTTTCAGGGGGCCGTGGTCGGGGTGCGCGATGTCACCACCCGCCATCAGGCTGAGCAGGCCGTGCGCGAAAGTGAGCAGCGTTTGCGCGAACTGACCAACTCCATGCGCGATGTGGTCATGCTGCTGAGCGTGAAAGGCGTCATCGAGTACGTCACGCCATCGGTGAAAGCAGCGCTGGGGTACGATCCCGACGAACTGCTGGGTCGTAGTGCGTTTGCTTTCTTTGACACCGAAGACCGTTCGTGGGTGCTGGAAGCTGTACGTGCCGCCCGCGAAGGCAAGCGGCCCCTGCGGCTGGAGTACCAGCACCGTCATAGGGACGGTTCAAGAATCTGGCTCGAGACCCAGCTTGATTTTATCTACGACCCGGAGGGCCAACCCTTGCGTATAGTGCTGGGCGCCCGCCAGATTCAAGACCGCCGCGAGGCCGAAGAGCAACTGCGTAGAAGCGAGCAGATGTTGCGGCAGATTACGGACGCCATTCAGGATATCGTACTGCTGACCGACGAAAATGCCATCGTTCGCTACGTTACCCCATCGGTGCAGAAGGTGGTGGGCATTGCCCCCGAAGCGATTGTGGGACGCCCGGCCTATGGCCTTCTGGATGCCGAACAGTCAGTGCGCTTTCAAGCCCTGTCGGCAGCCGCAACCCCTGAACAGCCTTACGCCCAGTCCCGCTTTACCTTTGTGCGGCCCGATGGCCGCGAACTCCAGATGGAAGCCTCCATCAACTTCCTGTTTGATGCCCAGGGCCGCGACCGGGGGGCGGTGACGGGGATTCGAGACGTGACCGAGCGCTATCAGGCCGAGCAGGCGGTGCGCCAGAGTGAGCAGATGCTCCGGCAAATTACCAATGCCATGCAGGACGTGGTGGCCCTGACCGACCCAATAGGCTATATGCTCTACGTCACCCCCTCGGTGGAGCGCTTGCTGGGGTACAAGCCCGAGCAGATGCTCGGACAGCTGGCCTTTGATTACCTGGCCCCGGAAGACCGTGAAAAGGCGATGATTTTGGCCGAGCGCAGTCTGGCAGGTGGCGGTTCCTATCGCCTCGAGGCTCGCTATAAGCATGCTGAAGGTCACTACCTCTGGATAGATACCCTGGTCAACATTATTAGTGACGAACAGGGTAACCCCATTGGTAGTGTGGTTAGCGGGCGTGATGTCACCGAGCGGCGGCAAGCCGAAGAAGCTCTCAGGGAACGGGAGTATCGCCTGCGCCAGATAACCAACTCCATCCAGGATGTAGTTTTGTTGCTCGATTCCAGGGGTAAGGTGCGGTACGTGACCCCTTCTGTTCAGGAGGTCCTGGGTTATACGCCAGAGAAACTCATCGGCCATCCTGTTTCGGTACTGGCCGATCCAGAGCAATGGTCTTCCATACGGCGGCAAGGTCTGCAAGCCATTCGGGAACGGCGGGCCTACAAAACCGAGTGTGCCTGTCGGCACAAAGACGGATACCCGGTTTGGATCGAGAGCCTGATTAATTTTGTATGGGAGGAATCGGGCCGGCTGCAAGGCATTGTGGTCGGGATGCGGGACATCAGCGAACGCAAACAACAACAGGCTTATGTGGAGTACATGGCCTACCACGACGAGCTGACCAAGCTGCCCAACCGCCGGGCTTTACGGCGGGCTGCCGAGGAGTTGCTGACCAGGGCGGCTCAGCAGGATGTGCCGCTTAGCTTGCTCTACCTCGATCTGGATAATTTCAAAACCGTCAACGACTCTCTGGGGCACGATGTGGGCGATGAACTGCTGGTGGAGGTTTCACAGGTCTTGAGCAAACAACTTCGATCCGATGACCTGCTGGCCCGGCTGGGAGGGGACGAGTTTGCTTGCATTCTGTTCAACACCGATGCAGAACAGGCCCAGCAGGTCGCGTTTCGGATGTCCAAGGCGATCCGCAGCAGCCTGGGTATGGGCAATCCTTCTCTCAACCTGCCTAGCCTTGGGGTAAGCGTGGGTATTGCCAGCTTCCCTAAGGATGGCCGCACGTTTGTCGAACTGCTCAAGGTGGCCGATATTGCCATGTACCAGGCCAAGGACTCGGGTAGTCGGGTGGTCATCTACGACCCCTCCAAAAGCCCTTATACCGACGAGCGGCTGCAATTCGAAGGGGATTTGCGCAAGGCTACCCAGGAGCAACAACTCCAGCTGCTGTATCAGCCGATCTGGCATCTCAAGAAGCGCAGTATAGAAGGGGCAGAGGCGCTTTTGTGCTGGCCCTATCAGGGAAGAGTACTAAATGCCTCGGAGTTTGTACCCCTGGCCGAGGAGGCACATCTGGTCGAGCAGATGGATCTCTTGGCTCTTGGAAAAGGCTTAGGGCAACTAAAGCGATGGCATCAACTCAAGCTACCTTATCGCTTGTCGCTCAACATCTCTACCCAGTCACTGGTGCAGCCTGAGGTGGTACGGGAGCTGTTGCAACAACTGACCGATGCCCAAATAGACCCCAAGTGGCTCACCCTGGAAATTACCGAGAGTGTCCTGCTGCGCGATCCCGAGCAGGCCCGAAGGGTGCTCAGTGTGTTCAAAGCCCTGGGGGTTCGGGTGGCGATAGACGATTTTGGCAGTGGCTATGCTTCGCTGGGCTACTTGCGCCAGCTTCCCCTGGATCGCCTCAAAATAGACCGCAGCTTTATCAGCTACCTTGGCAGCAGTGTGCGGGACGAGAAGCTGGTGCGAGCCGCCATAGACCTGGCGCATAGCCTCGAGGCCGACGTGGTGGCCGAAGGGGTAGAAACGCCCCAGCAGCTCGAGTGGTTGCTTGAAAACGACTGCGACCTGGTACAGGGCTATCTGGTGGGTCATCCGGCCCCGATTGAACACTGGCCGCCAGCGCGTCCCATCGAGCATTGGCTGCTCCCCTCGATCAAGGCAGATGGCTAAGGGCGTCCAGAGTACGTTATTCACGGCATGGTGAGTCTCAATCACTCGGGTACTGTACCCACCACCGCGGAGCTTGAAGTTCGAGTTCTTACAAACTCATCGTGCAGCTTGATGGAGTACACGCAAACGGCGAAACGACTTTATACCGGATCTGCTTACAAGTGACCCAAAAGCTATATATAAGTCCCTCGGACGCGCCCCCTGGCGCGGCAAGGGAGAGGCGCGTTCAGCGCTGCTCACGCGCAGAGTTGGTATTAGACAGGAAGCCTATTTGGTCCTTCAGTAACCCTCGAGTAGGCTATAGGCGTGCAGATAGGCATTTTGGGTGGAGGACAACTGGGGCGAATGCTGGCTCTGGCAGGGTATCCGCTGGGGCTTCGCTTCCGGTTCCTGGATCCGGTGGCAGAGGCTCCGGCGGGCCAGATGGCCGGGCTGGTGGTGGGCGATTATGCAGATGAGGCTGTGCTGGAACGCTTTGCCGAAGGCCTCGAGCTCATCACCTACGAGTTCGAGAATGTACCGGTGGGGGCGGCTCTTTGGCTGGCCGAACGCCTGCCCGTATACCCGCCGCCGGCGGCCCTCGAGGTTGCCCAGGATCGGCTGGCCGAAAAGACCTTTTTTCAGGGGCTGGGCATCCCCACCCCCCTGTTCTACGCGGTACAGACCCACAACGACCTGCTCGATGGCCTGGAGCGCACCGGCTTTCCGGCCCTCCTCAAGACCCGTCGGCTGGGCTACGATGGCAAGGGCCAAAAGCTCCTGCGCTCACCGGCCGATGTAGAGCCTGCCTGGGCCCAGCTAGGGGGCCAGCCCCTCATTTTGGAAGCCTTTGTGCCGTTTGAGCGGGAGCTTTCCATCCTGTCGGTGCGAAGCCGAAGCGGTCAGATGGCCTTTTACCCCCTGGTGGAAAACCACCATGCTGACGGTATCTTGCGCAAAAGCCTGGCGCCCGCCCCGGCCACCCCGGCCCGCTTGCAACACGAGGCCGAAAGCATGGCCCTTCGCGTGATGGAAAAACTGGACTACGTGGGGGTGCTGGCCATCGAGCTATTCGAAGTGGAGGGCACGCTCTGGGCCAACGAGATGGCTCCCAGGGTGCATAACTCCGGCCACTGGACCATTGAGGGAGCCGAGACCAGCCAGTTCGAAAACCACCTGCGGGCGGTGCTGGGCTGGCCTTTGGGGGCTACCGAGGCCAGGGGCCATGCCGCCATGCTCAACCTGATTGACCTCCGGCCCGAGGCCCAACGGGTGCTGGCAATTCCAGGAGCGCACCTGCACTGGTATGGCAAGGAGGTGCGCCCAGGGCGCAAGGTGGGGCACATCACCCTGCGCGCCGATACCCGCGATGCGCTGGAAGCGCGGCTCCCCGCACTGGAGGCTTTGCTGAGCTAATAAACGCCACCCTGAGCAACCCACGGGCCTGACATCACGAATGGACTCAACCCCTGTGAGACACGCCTCTAATACCGGATTCAAAAAGATAATCACCCAAACTAGAGATCTTCAGAGGCTATCTTTTTGAATCCTAGAGCACTCCCTTCGGTCGGGTCAGTTCGTCCCCATTCGG